>JAVKSW010000100.1:0-8272 GCA_039583505.1 Bryobacteraceae bacterium
CTCAGCGCCAATACGGTCAAGCGAGCTTCGCCGGTAACCGGTCTGGTTGTCCTGCGCCGGGCAGCGCCAGCGGGAGGTACGGCAGTTACTCTCAAGAGCGGCAATCCGGCGGCAGCGAGCGTGGCGGCGGAACTCAAAATTCCCGAGGGGCAAAGCAAAGCGACTTTTCCGATCACGATTCACGGGGTGGCATCCGCAACTGCGGTTGCGATCTCCGCTTCCTATGAGGGAATGGTTCGAAATGTGACGTTGACCGTTCTCCCGTAATCAGCAATACCTTTACACAAATTGTGAAGTCGTTATCTACTTCGCTAGCCGCAAAATGACGGGATAGAGCGCGAAAAAAGCCTTGCTCGTGAGGGCGGAATTAAGATATGATCCGGCTCACGAGGGAATTAGTACTTTCCCCTTAGGTCGGGGGTGCGATCGAAGCCGAACTGGCAGAAGGGGTAAAGTGGCTGCGCGTGTGCAGCCTTGTCATACGAATCCCGCATCGAGGAGGAGTCAGGCGTTACGCGGCTCATATATGAAAAGCGATAAATACGTTTGGATACGGCGTTGCCTCTTAGGCTTGACGGTGGTGCTTTGCTTTTTTGCGATGGCCTGTCCTCCGCAAAAGAGTAATTCGCGTGGAAAGTATCCGGACCCGAAGACGCGGTTCGCCAATTACACGCAGAATTGCGCCGGGATTCCGGGCAATGTTCCCGACCATTACGGATACTATCTGACGGCCGAACAGAAGGCGGGGGGATGCACGTGGTATCTCTGGCCGGGAGGGGACCCGCTGCGGACGCAGGGGAGCCCGGAGAATGCGCGCGGGAATCCGCGATTCTGGCGAATGGCGGAGAAAAGGCTGTGGGTGATCTCAAATCTTCTCGAGGTTCCGGTGGATGTGAGCATGCTTCGCTACATCACGAACACGCCACGGGAACAGCGATTCCAGAAGCTTGGAGTGGTCAATGATCCCGGATGCAAGAAGGCGGCAGGGCCCGATGCGTACGGCCTCAATCTGGACACTTGCTCAGACCCTTATTCGAGCGGCATCATGGGGCTTCGGTTGTATCCAAACCCGGATTTCGATGCGGCGCGCTGGGACGCAAATAAATTTCTAAATTTCGATTCCACCATCGAGCCGCCGTTTCTCGCGGGGCTTACCTGCGGGCTCTGCCATATCGCGTTTAACCCGACCAAACCACCCGCTGATCCTGAAAATCCACAGTGGGAGAATTTGGCGCCGGCTTTCGGGAACCAATACATACGAGAAGGCGAAATGTTCAAGGGCAGGCTTACGAACAGCAGTTTTCTGTATTGGGTCTTCGATACGCAGCAGCCCGGCACTTCCGACACCAGCCGCATCAGCACGGACTTTATCGACAATCCGAACGCGATCAATTCCATCTGGTACATCCTCTCGGCGCGGCCGAAGCACGCCGAGATCATGAACGACGGCACTACGAACGAAGTGCCGCACATTTTGAAGGATGGTTCCGATTCGATTGGCGCGGAAGGCGCGGCGCTGCGCGTGTATATCAACATTGGCAGCTGTCCCGATTACCGCTACAGCCTGGAGGACAGCTTCGTCGGGATACTCAGACCGCCGCCGCTCGGCTCGAATGCAAAGAATCCGACGGCGCAACATCCGTTTGACCTTACGACCGCCCAGAAGGAGTGCGTGGATTGGCAATTGACCGCGGCACGCATGACAGATGCGGCCAACTTTCTGGACGCGAACCAGCCGTATTACTTGAAGGACGCGCCGGGCGGAAAGGACTACATCAGTACGAACACGGCGGTTCTGGATGCCGGCAAAACTGCGTTCGGAGAGAATTGCGCGCGCTGCCATTCGAGCAAGCTGCCGGCGGAAGTAACGGCGGGGCTGGATAAGCATTCGCCCGAAGCGAAAGCGGCGTGGGTGAAGCTGGTGAAGACCAGCGATTTTCTGGACAAGAACTTTCTCTCCGACGACGCGCGCTATCCATTGGTGTCGAGCGATCCTCGCATAGCGATCGGAACAAATGCCGAACGCACGCTGGGAACGAATCCGGACACAGGTCACATCTGGCAAAACTTTTCGTCCTTGACATTCAAGCAGCTGCCTTCGCCCGGGAAACTAGTCCTCGAGAACCCGTTCGACAAAAGCAAGCCGCTAACGTACGCCATTCCGCAAGGCGGGGGCGGCTATTACCGCACGCCGTCTCTCATCAATATCTGGGCGACGGCGCCGTTCTTCCACAACAACATGCTGGGGACGTTTACGGGCGATCCGTCAGTGAAGGGCCGCATGACTGCGTACGAAGACGCCGCGGACAAACTGCTCTGGCCGGAGAAGCGGTCCGGCAAAGGCACCATCAAGGTGACGGGAACCGATTCCACTGTGAAGATTCGCGACATCGAGATTCGGGTTCCGGCGGGAACGCCCGTTGATCTGCTGGCGAATATCAATGTTTATGCGGCAATGCAGCCGGGGCAGGCGCTCGACACCCTGAGACAACTGAACAGGAATCCACAATTGCTGGTCCGCCTGGTGCAGGCGCTTAAGAATCAGGGACAGTACGACAAGGAGTTGCAGCAACTGGTTCCATTCCTGCTCGCCAGAAACCAGGCGCCGGATTTCATTCAGGACCACGGGCACATGTTCGGCACGGACTTGCCGGACGATCAGAAGCGCGCGCTGATCGAATACATGAAGAGTTTTTAGGACGCCGCTGAAACGAGTCTCCGGATGGAACCAGACGTCATCTTCGAGCCGCTGAAGTTCCGCAACCTGACGGTGAAGAACCGGCTGTTCCGATCGAATATTTCGGGACGGTTCGACAACTACGACGGGTCCGGCACGCAGACGCGGATCAATTGGGAAGAATCGTTCGCACGCGGCGGAGTGGGAGCGATTATTTCGTCGTTCGTTCCAGTGCACCTGCGCGGGCGCATCATGCCGAATTACGCCATGATCGACAGCGACGACAGCGTTCCGTTCTGGCGCAACGTGGGCGAGGCCGTACACCGGCACGATTGCAAGTACATCCTGCAGCTAAGCCACTCGGGAAGGCAGCGCGACAATCCGGGCGTCGAAAATTTCAAGCAGAAGGGGCTCTCGTCGACGAGCCGGATGGACACGTTCCATGGGCTGCTATGCGAAGCGATGACCATTCGCCAGATCAAGGAAACGGTTCGGCACTTTGCGGACGGCGCGCGGCGGGCGAGAGAAGCGGGTCTCGATGGCGTGGAACTGCACGCGTCGCATGGCTATCTCATCACGCAGTTTCTCAGCTCGGGAATCAACGACCGCATGGATGAATATGGCGGCAATCTGCGCAATCGCGCGGCGTTTCTTCTGGAGATAATCCAGGCGATACGCCGGGAGGTGGGGCGCGATTATCACTTGCAGGCAAAGCTGAACGCGGTCGATTTCGGAAACGCTCTTTATCCGTGGGAGAAGAAGGGCAACACGCTCGAGGAAGGAATTCAGGTAGCGAAGTGGGCCGAAGAGGCAGGGGTGGATGCGATTCACGTTTCCATCGGAAGCATGTTCCCTCATCCGCTGTTGCCTCCGGGTGGCTTCCCGCCGGACGAACTGAACTGGTGGTACGGCACGATGATCTCGAGCGGCGTGCTGGGCTATTTCAATTACACGATGTTCCACTTCAGAATTCTGCGCCCTATCTTTACGTTTTTTTGGGCGCGCACTAAAAAGAGCCATCCCATTGAAGCGGTCAGCTCCGAGTATTCGAAGGAAGTGAAGAAGAGCGTCGGCGTTCCGATCATCAATACCGGCGGATATCAGGACGCGCGGGTGATACGGCGGGTGATCTCCCAAGGCTATACGGATGCGGTGTCGATGGCGCGTCCGCTGGTGGCGAATCGCGATTTACCGCAGATTCTGGCGTCGGGACGCGATCTTCCGGACAAGCCTTGCTCATTCTGCAACCGATGCCTGGTGAACGCAGTCGCAAATCCGCTAGGCTGCTACGACGTGCGGCGTTTCGGCGGCAACCATGAAGAGATGGTGGCCCGGATCATGGAAGTATTTCATCCTTCGCAGTTCTCAGCGGCAGCAACTGAGTCCGCCGCGGCGACACACTAGGGACCTGCGCAATGGACGATGAAATGGTGATCAAAACCGAGGAAGGCAAGCTCGTGGATGAGATCTACGAGAGCCCGGTTGACCAATGGCAACATCGGATGCGTGGATTAGCGGTCGCGATTGTGCTTGCGTTGATCGTACTGATTGCCATCTACCTCCTCTGGTATTTCAAATCGGACCACACGCGCGAGTACTCCGACATTGCGGAGCATTTCAAGTACGGATCCATCGGGAGTGAGCCGGGCGGCAGCGTTTTCACGCCCGTCGGAGGAGTGCTTCCACCTTACCTGGTTTTCAAAACGCTTCCGAAGATATGTCCGGATAAGCTGCCAGGCGGGTATGCGTCGCTTGGTCTCGTATTTGAAGCCAATCACGATCTGCCGATCGGAGTTTCACGCCGTTGGCGCCTGGGTGTCGAACAGGTTGGATTGAACTGCGCGGTCTGCCATACGGGAACGGTGCGCGAAGGGCCGAACAGCCAGCCCATGATCGTGCTGGGAATGCCCGCGCACCAATTGGACCTGGAGCGATTTTTTCAATTTGTGCAATCGTGCAGCCTCGACGATCGCCTGACGGCCGGCAACGTCATCGCGAAGGCGAAAGAGATGGGCGACCACGTGAGCCTGATGCAGGAGCTGTTGCTCTACACGGCGCTGATTCCGCGGCTGAAATTGCAGACTGTCAGTCTGGAGAACCGCATCGGCCCTCTGCTGAACGGGCCTCTACCGAAGTGGGGGCGCGGGCGGGTGGACACGTTCAACCCCTACAAGGCCATTCAATTCAACTGGCCATTGACGCAACTTCCGCCCGATGAATTGATCGGCGCAGCGGATTTTCCTTCGCTGTGGAACCAGAAACCGCGCGAGGGCATGCACTTGCATTGGGACGGGAACAACACGTCAGTGGATGAGCGCAACCTGAGTGCGTCGCTCGGCGCCGGCGTGACACCGGTGACAGTGGATCATGCGAGCCTGCAACGTATTCACGACTGGATTTGGACGTTGCCGCCGCCGAAATATCCTTTTGCCATCGATCCGGCGCGGACAGCGCGAGGCAAGGCGATTTACGATCAGCAGTGCGCACAGTGCCACAGCTTTGGCGGGAGTAAAACGGGAACGGTTGAGAACATCGCATCCGTCAACACCGATCCGTACCGGCTGAATTCTTTCACGTACATCTTTGCGCTGAATCAGGCTTCCTTGTATCCGGACAGCCAGTACCGCTTCACGCACTTCAGCAAAACGGACGGGTACGCGAACCAGCCGCTGGACGGCATTTGGGCCCGAGCGCCGTATCTGCATAACGGATCGGTGCCTACGCTTTTGGACTTGCTTGCGGAGCCCGCCCAAAGGCCCAAGCAGTTCGTGCGCGGCTACGACGTATACGATCGGCAAAAAGTCGGCTTCGTATATGACACCCCCCAAGCGCGAAGCGCGGGGTTTTTGTATGACACAACCGTTCCAGGTAATGGCAACGGCGGTCATCTGTGGGGGACGAAACTGCCGCAGGATCAGAAGCAAGATCTAGTCGAGTTCATGAAGACGTTGTAGACCGGAAGCAGGCGACCTCTTATGAATAGCTACGCAACATGGTTCGGGCGCGTGGTCTGGCTGGGGATTCTGGCGAATTTCGCCCTGGCGCTGCCCGCGCTGTTCATGCCTGACCAGGTGCTGGCGATGTATTCGCTGCCTTCGGCTTCGCCAACCATGTGGCCAAGTTTTGCGGCGCTGTTACTGATTCTGCTGAGCCTGTTCTACATTCCGGCGGCGATGAGGCCGCTTTATTATCCGCCGGTTTCGTGGCTGACAGTGCTGGCGCGACTGGCAGGCGTACTCTTTTTTTGCATTTTCAATCGCGACTACTTGATGTTCGGACTGTTCGACTTGACGTTTCTGATTCCCGAGGCGATTCTGCTGAGTCTCGCGGTGCGCGAAGCCAAAAACGCGCCGTCTGGCGGCGCAACAGGGCGGACGCTCGCAGATGCGACGGCCGGAACAGGCAGCGCGACCGCGCATACCGGCAAATGGAAAATGCGCCTTGCCGCGGCGGCGATTGTGCTGGTCGTGCTGATGGCCGGAGTCACTTATTACGAGTTCTTCCGCGAAGTGCCGCCTCCGCATTTCGCATCCGACGAGGAACATTTCCTCTACGGATCGATTGGCACCGAAGGCACAGCCGGCGTGCCGTACTGGATCTGGCTGGTGCTCCCCCGGGTATTTCCCGACAAGCTGCCGTATCCGGGAGGCTATGAGTCGCTAGGCATAGTGGCACAAGAAGGACGCGAGCTGCCGATTGGATTTTCAAAGCAGCCGATTGGAATCGAGCGCGTCGCCATCAACTGCGCATTCTGCCACACCACTACCTATCGAATCCGCGCGAGCGAGAAACCGGTGATTGTGCCCGCCGGGCCGAGCAACACTACCAGCCCGCAGGATTATTTGCGGTTTCTGTTTGCTTGCGCCGCGGACCCGCGCTTCAATTCATCGACGATCATGGCCGAGATCGCAAGGAACTATCACCTCTCCCTCCTGGATCGGCTGACCTATCGATTCGTGCTTATTCCGTTCACGAAGATTACGTTGCTGCAGCAACAGAATCAATACCAGCAATATGGCTGGATGAAGAACAACCCGCGGTGGGGGAACGGCCGAATCGATCCATTCAATCCGGTGAAGTATCGGGTTCTGAATCAACCTGTAGACGGAAGTATCGGCAACTCAGACATGGTGCCGCTCTGGAACCTCCGCGCGCATCAGGGATATTCGTTCCATTGGGACGGTTTGAACGACAATCTGCAGGATGTGGTGGTCTCATCCGCGATCGGGGATGGAACGCCGCCAAACTGGGTGGACAAGGATTGGAAAAAATCCGACACCGAATCCAGCTTGAAACGAATCAAGAACTACATCAGCCGCGTGCAGCCGCCTCCCTTTCCGTTTCCGATCGACACAACGCTCGCGGCCAAGGGCAGATCGCTGTACGGCCAGCAGTGCGCACAGTGCCATGCGCTCGGCGGGGCGCGCACGGGCCGAGTGGAGCCGATCGACAATCCGATGCTGCAGACCGATCGCCATCGAATCGACATGTGGACGCAGAACGCGGCCACGGCTTATAACAACTACGGAGCGGGACACGTTTGGAGATTAACTCACTTCGTGAAACAGAGCGGATACGTGAACGTGCCTCTGGAAGGGCTGTGGCTGCGCGCGCCGTATCTGCATAATGGGTCGGTCCCCACGTTGAGCGATCTGCTGGAAGATGCGGGGCAACGTCCAAAAGTGTTTTATCGCGGGTACGACGTGCTGGATGCGCAGAAGGTCGGCTTCGTTTCAGACGGCCCGGACGCGCAACGAGTCGGTTTCCGGTACGACACCACAGAACCAGGGAACAGCAACCGCGGTCATCTTTGGGGCACGACGCTCAGTGCGGATGACAAAAAGGCGATGATCGAGTATCTGAAAACGCTGTAGCGATGTGCGGGACTACGCGCCTTCCGTGCCGGCAGCCTGTGCACCCGCGGCGGCAGCGGGCTCACGCACAACATTGACAACCTGATAACCAGACGCGAGCACGCCGTTCGAAAACTGCAGGCTCCTCGGCCGCCAGGAATTATCCAGTTGCGCGCGCAGGACGGCACTGTTGGCGATGGAGGCATTCGGCGCCGCCGACCGCGGCGCTTGCGGCCCGCACGCCACGTTCCAGGAAGTATGCAGCTTGGCGAGCGCATACCGGGAGTCGAGCGGCGCCGCGTACTGCTTTTGGACGTCCGGATCGAACTCGAGGCCGAGCGCGGCCGCCTTGCTCATCATCCAACTTAAAGGGATGTGAGACAACGCCGGCGTGCCGTCCACCGTATCGGGTTCTCCGCCGCCAACATCGCTGTGCACGCCAGTAAACCAGACCTGCTCAAGAGTCTGACCAGGGGCCAGCGAGCCGGTCCAGAGAGTCGGACGGAACTCACAGCGTTCCTCATCCAGCGCGAGCGCATGATAAGCGTTCAGCACGTCGGGATGAAGGCCAGTGTCCAAAAAGCCGTACGCGATCGGATCCACACCGCTAAATAGAGATGGAATTCCGAGCGAACCCACGGTGTCCCACACACCCACCATTCTGATCTTCGCGTTGTACATATTGCAGTTCGCGAGGGCTTTCAACTTATTCTGGCGGTTCGCTCGATCGCGATATGCATCG
>JAVKSW010000101.1:0-8174 GCA_039583505.1 Bryobacteraceae bacterium
CGCCGTGGGCGGGCCCATTCTGAAGAACAAGTTTTTCTTCTTCTTCAACGTGGACAAGACCATCAACAACTCAGCCAGCGTTCACACCAACACCTTTCCGACCGCCGCGATGCGCAGCGGGGACTTCTCCGATTTGACCGAGTGGCCCATCATCTATCAGCCCAATACTCTGGGACAAGGCCTGAACGGCGGGCGTATTCCGTTCCCGAACAACAAAATTCCGGCAAACATGATGGACCCGCTTGCGCTGAAGTTTCAGACGCTGTTTCCGCAGCCCAACAAGCTTGGCTACTCCAACAATTGGGTGGGGACTATAGAGGCGCCGAATCCATTTCTGAAATGGTTCGGGAGGTTGGATTACAACATTTCGGACAAGAACCGGATGACGTTCTCGATCACGCAGAGCAATAATCCGGCGCTCAATCCGCAAGCCTATCCGATCGGCAACCAGGCCGGCGACGTGGACCGCTACAACGCGCAGATTTCCGACGTGTACACGATCAGCCCCACCACGGTGAATGAGTTTCGGGTTGGCTTCACCCGGCAAGGCAACTGGTTCGCGCCCCTCAGCTTAAACCAGAACATTCCGCAAAACCTGGGCTGGACTTACAATGAGGCGAATCTGCCTCCTACGTTGCAGTTCATTGGGAACCCCGGCACCACCTGGATCGGTCCGGCTACGAACGCCATCTATGCCGAAAACGGGTTCGATACCTCTGACGTCGTGACCCTGATCCGCGGCAAGCACATCCTCAAGTTCGGAGGGGAGTTCCTGGACTATCAGGATAACTCAACGCCCTGGGGGAATATAGATGCCGGTACCTTCAAATTCAGCGGCGCATTCACGCAGCAGTCTCCCGGGGGGAGCGGTGGATTGGGCTACGCGGACTTTCTCTTGGGACAGGTAGCAAACTGGAGCTCGAGCAACACGCCTATCGTGGGATTCCGGGAAAAGATCCCGCAGTTTTTTCTGCAGGACGACTGGAAAGTGACCCCCACTCTAACAGTGAATCTCGGCTTGCGCTATCAGATCCAGAGGGGATGGAACGAAGTGGCCAATCGCCTGGGAGATTTCAATCCCACGCTCACCAATCCCGTGACCAATACTCCTGGCGCGATGTGGTTCGGAGGCCAGAATGGGCGAACCAACCTGGAGGCTACCATCTGGGACGTATTCCTTCCGCGCGTTGGATTCGCGTGGTCTCCCAAGAACAACTGGGTGTTTCGCGGGGGCTTCGGTATTTACGACGGCCCGTGGAGCCTTGATACCTTTTCGGGGGGAGCTGAGGGACTGGGCACCAACAGTCACGGCAGCCTGACTTCGACCAACCAAACCACTCCAGTATTCGTGCTTTCTCAGGCCACTTACGCGAACCTGAATTACATTGGCCCGAACACGTCGCCAGCCTCGTTCAACGGCCAGAGTCCGACGTATTATCCGTACAACACGCCCATTTTGAAGCAGTATGAGTGGTCGTTCAGCGTGGAGCGCCAATTGGGCGGCAGCATGCTGGCGCAGGCCGCCTATGTCGGCAATCACGGCACGAATTTGTCCTTCCCGATCGATATCAATCAAGTCCCTGGAAACTTGCTGGCACAGAGTATCGCGAATACCGCAAACGCCCAGAACCTGCGCCCCTATCCGCAGTTCAAAACCATCAACGGAAACCTCTACAACGGGATCTCCAACTACGATTCCTTGCAATTGGGTCTGACGAAGCGGTTCAGCCGCGGGCTTCAATTCAACGTCAACTACACCTGGTCCAAGATGCTGGACGATCAGGATTCCTCCGGCTGGGGCAGCCGGGATGGCGGGCAGATTTACCAATCCGCTTACAACCCGCGCCTCAATTACGCGCTCTCGAACTTCGATATACCGCAAATGTTCAAGGGCGACCTGGTGTACGACCTGCCGTTTGGAAAAGGGAGAACATTCCTGAACAGCAATGCCATAGTGGACGGGATTCTGGGCGGCTGGCAGGTCGGAACGACGTACGTCCTTGAATCCGGCACGCCGTTCAGCGCCATCGTTGGGACCAATAACAATAGTGGAGCTCTGTCGGGCAACCAATGGTTTCCGAACCTGATCGGGAATCCGAACATCTCGAACCCGACGGTGCAACAGTGGTACAACACCTGCACGATTTTGCAGAGCGGGGCGACTTCCCCGGCGGGCTGCACCAATCCTGCGTGGGCGGTCCCGGCGCCGGGCACGTTCGGCAATGCCGGACGAAACATCCTGCGTGGACCGGGCCTGGAGGATGTCGATGTCTCGCTGGGCAAGAATTTTAGATTCCCGCTGCCGCACGAGAGCGGGAACCTGCAGTTCCGCATCGACGCTCTGAACGTTATGAATCACCCGAACTTCTCAACTCCGGGCAACTCCGAGAACACGCCGGGCAATGGTCTGGGAACCAGCAATGCGGGAGTCATCAGCGCGACCACCGGCAACTACAACACGACCAATAACAGCTTCGGGCAGCGTATTATTCAACTGGGAGTTCGAATCTCGTTTTAGTGGATTGTCGCAGGCAGTTGGTAAGTGTGGTAAACCGCTTCCTCACGGTCGCGGCTCTGTTTGGCTTACTAATAGACGGGCCCGCTCGTAGCGCGGGCCCTCAAGCAGACAGCAGCACAGAGCAGCAGATTGCAGTTCACGCCCGCCAAGCGCAGCAGGACCTCCAAAGCAACAGGCCGGATCTGGCAACGCGCGAATTTAAGGCCATTCTGGCGCTTGATCCCGACAATCTGGACGCACGGGGGAATCTGGGCGTGCTGGAGTATTTCCAAGGCCAATATGCAAACGCCGTTCCGGACCTTGCTTCGGCGCTGAAGCTCAATCCGAGTTTATGGAAGCTTCAGGCGCTGTTAGGAATGAGCGAAAAGCGCATCGGCAGCAATAGTAAGGCGCAGGCAGATCTGGAGCAAGCGTTTCCCCATCTGGAGGAGCAGAAGCTTCGGGTACAAGTGGGATTGGAGCTGATCGAGGCCGATTACGCGCTGAATGATTTGGCGAAGGCCGCGGAAGTAGTCAACGTGCTCCGGCAACTGGAGCCCACCGACCCCGACATTCTATACACGGCACACCGGATCTACGCGGAGCTTTCGGACGAGACGATGCTGAGTCTGGCGATGGTCGCACCGGATTCGGCGCGCATGCATCAGCTTATGGCACATGAGCTGGCACGGCAGGCAAAGGACGACATTGCGATCGCAAATTATCGCGAGGCGCTGAAGATCAATCCCAAACGGGCAGATCTGCACTACGAACTGGCCGAGATGCTGAACACGCAATCCGCTGAAGCAGCTCACGCCGAAGCGGAGAAGGAATACAAAGCCGCTCTTGCCCTGAATCCGCTAGATGAGAAATCGGAGTGCCGATTAGGTGACATCGCAGCGAAGCGGTCTGATTTAAAGAGTGCCGCGGCCTATTATTCCCGCGCCCTGGAGATGCAGCCAAACGATGCCGATGCGAATCTCGGAATGGCCAAGATCCTGATGTCACTACAGGAGCGACAAAAGGCAGAGTCTTACCTGGAGCACGCCGCTCAACTGGAACCGTTCAATCCAGCAACGCACTACCGGCTCAGCGTGCTGTATCGGGAGCTGGGGCGCGCGGAAGATGCCCGTCGTGAATTGGCCGAGTTTCAAAAGCTGAAGAAGATGAAGAGCAGGCTCAGCGATCTTTATCAACAGATGCGTTTGCGGCCGGCGGGGCAGGAAGGAGGGGAGGCGGATGTGCCGCAATGAGGTCGCGGTGGCAGCGTTTACCACGCTATAATACCAGCGGAGACCCCTTTTTGACTTTGCGCGGATTCGTGCGTCTTTTCACGCACATACAGTTACTTCCGGTGCTCGAGAACGGTGAAGAGACGACCCTGATCGGCGGGCAGGCGGTGATGGAAGGCGTGATGATGCGATCACCGCATAGCTATTGCGTGGCGGTTCGTAAGCCGGACGGGAAGATCGTGACCGAAGAAAGCCCGTTGGCCCGTTTGAGCGAGCGGCATCCGATTTTCAAGTTGCCGGTGCTGCGCGGATTGGGAACGCTGGGCGGGGCGATGTGGTTGGGGATGAAAGCGCTGAAGTTCTCGGCCGATTGCGCGCTGAACGAGTCGGAGGCCGCCCCAAAAGAAGAGAAGAAAGACGTGAATCGGTGGGGGATGGCGCTGAACATTCTGCTTTCACTTGCATTCATGATCGGGCTTTACAAATTTGTGCCGCTGTACCTGGCGACTCAGCTTGGGAAGCATTTCCATGCAGTCGGCGGGCGAGTGGCGATCAACATAGTGGACGGAACGTTGCGGATCATTATTTTCCTGGCGTTCATGTATCTTTTGTCGCGGCTGAAAGAGATGCATCGGATGTTTGAGTATCACGGCGCGGAGCACAGGGTCGTGTTCAATTTTGAATCGGGTCAGCCGGTGAAAGTCGAAAATGCGCAGCGCTTTGTCACCTGGCATCCGCGGTGCGGCACTAGCTTCCTGTTCGTGGTTTTGATTGTCGCACTGATCAGCTACGCTTTTTTGCCGATCGATAATTTTTGGGCAAAGTTTGTGGCGCGGATTGCACTACTTCCAGTGATCGTGGGCATCAGCTACGAAGTGATCCGGTTCGCGGCGCAGCGGCGTGGCGGATTGCTTTCGATTCTCACACGGCCCGGATTGTGGCTGCAACGAATCACCACTCAGCCGCCATCGAATGAACAGACGGAAGTTGCTATTTGCGCGCTAGAACGGGCCATGGAGCTCGAGAGAGTGCAAGGCGGCGAGTTGGTGATCGCGTAAGGGACCGCTTCTGAAGCTGCTTGCTGGCGCGCGCGGTTCTGAAACACCCGCAGTGCGGAAAGAGATGAGTGCGACGGGCACATGGAATATCGAGATCGATTAGAACAAGCGGAGACACGCTACAACGAGCTGACCGCACGCATGGCCGACCCGGCGGTGATCAACGACTCCGACCAATACCGCAAAGTGACCAAAGCGCAGAGCGAACTGGCCGAGGTGGTGATGAAATATCGCGATTGGAAACGCGCGGAGCGAGAACTGGGCGAAGCGCGCTCGATGTTTGCGGAGACCGATCCCGAGCTGCGGCAAATGGCGGAGCTGGAGGTGGCGAGGCTGGAGCCTGAAGTTGCGGCACTCGAACAAGACTTGCAGCTACTGCTGCTTCCCAAAGACCCGAACGACGAGAAGAACATCATCCTGGAGATTCGGAAGGGTGCGGGCGGCGATGAAGCTTCCTTGTTTGCCGGTGAGGTATTTCGCATGTATACGCGATATGCGGAAGAGCAAGGGTGGAAAGTGGAGGTCACTTCCCTTAGCGAGTCGTCGGTAGGCGGGCTCAGCGAGGTGATCGCCATGATCAGCGGCCGCAAGGTATACAGCCGTCTCAAATACGAGAGCGGCGTGCATCGCGTACAGCGCGTTCCCGCGACTGAGACACAGGGGCGAGTGCATACGTCGACAATTACGGTTGTGGTGATGCCGGAAGCCGATGAAGTGGACGTGCAGGTGGATGCGAAGGACCTTCGTATCGATACGTTTTGCTCTTCGGGGCCGGGCGGTCAGTCGGTAAACACGACCTACTCGGCGGTGCGGATCACGCATTTGCCGACGAACACGGTGGTGTCCTGCCAGGACGAAAAATCGCAGATTAAGAACCGTTCCAAAGCGATGCAGGTCTTGCGTTCACGGCTGTATCAGATGGAGCTGGAAAAGCAGCTTGCACAGATTGGAGCGGAGCGTAAGAGCATGGTGGGCACAGGCGATCGCAGCGAAAAGATTCGCACGTACAATTTTCCGCAGAACCGGCTGACGGATCATCGCATCGGGTTGACCTTGCATCAACTCGACCTGGTAATGGAAGGGCGGCTGCAGCCGGTCATCGACGCGCTCACCGCGTATTATCAATCGCAACTGCTGCGCGAGCAGGGCGAAGCGGCCTAGATATACGACGGGGGAAACGCTCCCTTACGGTCGCGGCTTCCATCTCAGTTTGTGACAGTTCAAACGGCCCTGGCACAGGGTACTGAGATGCTGGAACACGCCGCGATTCCAGTGGCGCGCTTAACGGCGGAAGTTCTGCTGTGTCACGCGCTGCACCAGGATCGGACGTATCTTTACGCGCACGCCGAGGAACACATCGCGGAACGCGCGTGGATTCATTACGGGCGTTATCTCAACGAGCGGCTGACGGGCAAGCCGACCCAGTACATAACACATCATCAAGAATTTTACGGACGCGACTTTTACGTGAACCGGGATGTTCTGATTCCCCGCCCCGAGACAGAGCACTTGGTGGAAGCAGCGGCTTCGTGGATGAAACAGCGAGCTGGCGCACGTGTGCTGGATGTGGGTACGGGCTCAGGAGCAATTGCGATCAGCGTGGCGCTCGAGACCGGGAACACCGTTTGTGCTTCGGATATTTCGCAGCCGGCCCTGGCGGTGGCGGAGCGGAACCGGCGGAGGCATGAGGCAAAGGTCCAATTTTTCGCGGGAGACCTGACGGATGCGGTGCGGCCATCGAGTATCGATTTGTTGGTATCGAATCCGCCCTATGTGCCCGCAGCGGATGCGGCCAATATGCAAAGCGAAGTACGGGATTGGGAGCCGCACATCGCGCTGTTTGCCGGAGACACGGGCCTCGAGATTTACCGCCGGCTGATTTTGAGTGCGAGTGTCGCGGTTAAATCCGGGGGAAGATTAATGATGGAGCTTGGATACCTGTTGCTCGACGAGGTACGCGAGATGCTGGCGGAACGGTGGACAGAGATTGAAGTAATTCCGGACCTGGCGGGCTTGCCGCGTGTGATCGCGGGTACCTTGATCGGGTAAGCAAGTGCAGCGCCTTATCTGCCACGTAGACATGGACGCGTTCTTCGTTTCCGTCGAGGAACTGTTCGATCCTTCGCTCGCCGGAAAGCCAGTGGTTGTGGGCGGGAAAGCAGATCAGCGCGGCGTTGTGGCCGCGGCTTCGTATGCGGCGCGCAAGTTCGGAGTACATTCGGCGATGCCGCTACGCACCGCGGCTCGGCTATGTCCACAAGCGGTCTTCGTCGAGGGACATCCGGAGCGGTATCGCGAGTATTCGAAGACAGTTTATGCAATTCTGAACCGCTTCTCGCCGCAGGTGGAGATGGCCTCGATCGACGAGGCTTACCTGGACTTGACGGGCACGGAACGTCTGCATGGACCGACGCTGAAAGCCGCGCACACCCTGCACGAATCCATTCGTACGGAGACGAAGCTAAAGTGCTCGCTGGGTCTGGCGAGTTCGCGACTGGTGGCGAAGGTGGCATCCGATCAAGCCAAGCCGAACGGAGTCCTGTATATCTTGCGGGGGAAAGAGGCAGCTTTCCTGGCTCCACTCGACGTTCGAAAGATTCCTGGCGTTGGGAAGAAGACCGAGGCATCGCTGCATGAGCTGGGCATTCGGCGGGTGGGCGATCTGGCAGCATTGGACGAGAGCTTCCTCACTTCGCGCTTTGGACGTTGGGGCTTGGCTCTCGCCGGCAAGGCACGGGGAGAGGATGCGGGCGGGTGGTTCGATTCTGCGGTGGGAGCGGACGAAGATCCAAAGTCGATCAGCCACGAACATACTTTCGGCGCGGACACAGCGGATAGCGAACGACTGGAAACAACGCTGCTGAAGTTGTCCGAGATGGTGGCCAAGCGGCTGCGCGAACAGCAGCTCTACTCACGGACAATTCAACTGAAGCTGCGGGATGAAGATTTTTCCACGATTACCCGGGCGCGATCGCTCGATCATGCAACGCAGCTTGATTTCGAAGTCGCGTCGGCTGTGATCACGCTATTTCGGGAGGCTTGGGACCGGAAGACTCCGATCCGACTGCTGGGAGTACACGCGGGATCGCTGCAGCACGGCGAAGGACAAATGAGCTTGCTCGAAGAGCCGCTGAGAGCACGGCTGCGCGAAGCATTCCGGTCCGTCGACCACATCCGGAACCGGTTTGGCGATGCGAGTATCGCGCTCGCGAAAACTCTGAATGCGGGGATTCGAGAGAAAGTGCACGAGAATCCATTCGATCTACCTGGGAAATCGGCGGAGGAGAAGCAGTCGGAGCCGGATTGAAGAAATTGCCTTGCAGCCTACCTTGACAAAGTGAATGACGTTCACTATAGTGAACGTCGGACACCATGAGTACAGAGAGG
>JAVKSW010000102.1:0-8043 GCA_039583505.1 Bryobacteraceae bacterium
CGTCCTTCCTGGATTCCACGTCAATAGCGATAAGCCGAAGGACGAGTTTCTGATTCCCCTGAAGCTGACCTGGAGCAACGGACCGCTCGAGGCGCAATCCGTTACTTATCCGAAGGCCGCAGAGATGAAAGTGGGTCCCGATATGCTCTCCGTTTTGACCGGCAGCTTCAATATCCAAACGGAGTTCAAGGCCTCGAACAAAGCAGTTCCTGGGCCTGCGAACATGAACGGCAAGCTCCGTTATCAGGCTTGCAACAACGAGATGTGTTTCCGCCCGGCCTCGATTGACATTCGCCTCCCCGTCGTCATCCAGTAGTGACCATTTGCCGGAGGCTCCTCATACGGCCCGGCGGTGTTGGTGATTGCATACTGTCTCTCCCCGCGTTGAAGTATCTTCGGGCGGACTATACCGAGATCTGGGTCCCTTCACCCGTGGTTCCTCTGATCGGATTCGCAAATGCGGTGGTGCCGCTTAGCTCGACTGGAATAGATCTGGTCGGCGTCGGTGACGTGGAAACACCGCTGGTTCTGGTCAAGAGGCTGCGATCGTTCCATTCCATCGTGAGTTGGTACGGTGCGAACCGCGCTGAGTTTCGGGATTCGTTGTCACGGTTGGGCCTGCCGTGCGAGTTTCATCAAGCGTTGCCGCCCGCAAACTACGCCGGTCACGCCGTTGATTTCTTCGCCGGGCAAGTTGCTGCGCCGCCCGGTTCAATTCCGCGGATCCACAGCCAGGCTTCCGCGCGCCGGGACAGCATCGTGATACATCCGTTCTCTGGAAGCAAGCGCAAGAACTGGCCGCTCGACCGTTTTCGGGAACTGGCAGTTCGCCTCCCCTATCCAGTCGAATGGATTGCCGGCCCGGAAGAAGAATTTTCCGATGCACTACGCTTTGAGAATTTGGGTGTGCTGGCAGCTTGGATCAGCGGCGCTCGCCTTTATATTGGTAACGATTCTGGAATTACGCATCTTGCCGCGGCGGTAGGTCAGCGGACACTTGCGCTATTTGGTCCAACAGCACCGGAAACGTGGGCTCCTCGCGGTGAGAGCGTCACGGTCCTACATTCGAATCCTCTCCATGCGTTATCGGTTGAAGAGGTCTTGGCGGCCGCTAATCGGCTGCTTGGCTGGCATTCGTTTTAGGTGTCCAGCGCACGATCGGTTTGCGCGCGGCCGTCACCTCGTCCACCCGCCGTGTGCGAGTCGAATGCGGAGCCTTAATGACCAGCTCCGGATTTTCTTCGACCTCTTTGGCGATAGAGATCATCGCATCCACAAACAGGTCGAGCTCGCGCTTGCTCTCCGTCTCCGTCGGTTCGATCATCAGGGCGCCGCGGACAATCAGTGGAAAGCTGACAGTGTAGGGATGGAAGCCATAATCAATCAGCCGCTTCGCTATATCGCCCGTGCGCACGCCTTTCTTCGCTTGCCGGTCATCGCTGAAGACGCACTCGTGCATGCTGGGAGCTTTGTAGGCGATTTGATAATACGGCTCGAGCAATGCGCGAAGATAATTGGCGTTCATGAGTGCGTCAATGGTGGCTTGCCGCAATCCATTCGCCCCATGCGCCATGATGTAGGCGAGCGCGCGAACCAGGACGCCAAAGTTGCCATAGTACGCGCGCACGCGGCCGATGGAATCCGGCAGGTCGTAGCTCCATTTCCATTGGTCGCCTTCACGCTTTAGGCGTGGGGTTGGCAAAAACGGCGTGAGTACTTTGGCAACCGCGACGGCGCCGGAGCCAGGCCCGCCGCCTCCATGCGGAGTGGAAAACGTTTTGTGCAGGTTCAGGTGCATGACATCGACGCCGAAATCGCCCGGCCGCGCGACGCCCACCAAAGCGTTCATGTTTGCGCCATCCATGTAAACCAGTGCGCCCTTATCGTGCAGGATTTCGCAAATCTTACAAATGTTCTCCTCGAATACGCCCACCGTATTCGGATTCGTGATCATCAGGGCGGCGACATCCTCGGTGGTCACGCGATTCAACACTTCCAGGTCGATCATCCCGCGGTCGTTCGATCTGATGTTCTCGACCGTATAGCCGACCGTTATCGCCGTTGCCGGATTCGTTCCGTGTGCTGAATCGGGAACCAGAATCTTTTTCCGTGCATTCCCGCGCTTCTCGAGCAAAGCGCGAATCATCAGGATGCCCGTAAATTCGCCATGTGCTCCGGCTGCGGGTTGCAGCGTAACGGCATCCATTCCGGTAATCTCTGCCAGCGATCGTTCTAACGCCGCGATCACTTCCATGCAACCCTGCGATAGCGCTTCAGGCTGGTACGGGTGAGCCCATGCCAGGCCCTCTGTTCGCGCGACCAGTTCATTCACACGGGGGTTGTATTTCATCGTGCACGAACCAAGCGGGTACAAGCCCAAATCGATGGCGTAGTTCCAAGTCGAGAGCCGCGTGAAGTGCCGAACCGTATCGAACTCGCTCACTTCGGGAAAATCTTCAATTTCAGAACGAACGTTCTCGCGTCCGAGCGCAGCAGTTGGGTCTATCTCGGGAACGTCCAGCTCGGGAAGCTGATATCCGAGTTTGCCGGGCGAGCTCAACTCGAACAGAAGGGGTTCTTCCTGAACGATGTGTCTTGAAACTTTCTTGATCATTCTTTACATCCGCGACCTATTGCCCGAACGCTTCGGCGACGATATCCATATCCTGGCGCTTGTTCATCTCGGTCGCACACCACAGCATCGAACTTTTCAGCTCCGGATAGAAGCGCCCGAGTGGCAGCCCGCCGATGATATTTTTCTTGAGCAAGGCGGAATTCATCTCTTCCGGCGATTTGCCGTTTGTGCGCGAGACAAATTCGTTGAAAAAGGGCCCCTCGAATTCAAGCGGCAGCTTGCTCGCCAGGTAATGCGCTTTCGCAAGGTTCTGCTCCGCAAGCTCGCGCAGTCCTTCTTTTCCGTATAAAGCCATAAAGACGGTTGCCATCAACGCCAGCAGCGCTTGATTGGTGCAGATGTTCGAAGTGGCTTTCTCGCGCCGAATATGCTGCTCGCGCGTAGCCAGAGTGAGGCAGAACGCGCGGTGTCCTTCCGCATCGGTAGTCTCTCCCACCAACCGGCCCGGGATTTGCCGGATGTACTTCTCGCGCGTGGCGATAATGCCGGCATACGGTCCGCCATAACTGGGTGAGATGGCGAAACTTTGCAGCTCGCCCACAACGATGTCCGCAGTTTTCGGTGGTTCGATGAGCCCCAATGCCACTGCTTCGGTGAACACCACGACCAATAGCGCGCCCTTAGCCGAAACGATACGGGAGATCTCTTCTATCTGCTCCAGCAGGCCGAAGAAATTGGGTGTCTGCACGATGACGCCCGCTACGCTATCGTCCAGCCTCCTTTTCAAATCATCCAGGTTAAGACGCCCGTTCTTGGCGTAGCCGATCTCGTCGACGGGCATGCCCTGATGTTTGGTATACGTCCCCAGCACTTCGCGATATTCGGGATGAACGGTGCGCGCAACCAAAATCTTGTCTCGCCGTGTTACGCGAACTGCCATCATCGCCGCCTCGGGCACCGCCGACGAACCGTCGTACATGGAAGCGTTCGCCACTTCCATGCCCGTCAACTGGCAGACCATCGTCTGAAATTCGAAAATGCTTGTTAGCGTGCCTTGTGAAATTTCGGCTTGATACGGGGTGTAGGAGGTCAGAAACTCACCGCGGCTGACAATCGTGTCGACAACCACGGGGCGGTAGTGATTGTAAACGCCGGCGCCCAAAAAGCTCGCATAGCCATTTGCGTTCTGTGCCGCGCGTTGCTTGAAGTAATCGACAATGTCGTACTCGCTTTTCCCGTTATCGATTTTGAGACTGCTGTTGAAGCGGATGTCCCCGGGCAGATAGGCGATCAGGTCTTCTTCTGATTTCGCGCCAATCGCAGCGAGCATTTCGCAGCGCTCAGAGTCTGATTTCGGTAAGTATCGCAAAGAGGTCTTTTAATCCGGCAGAAAGGCGGGTTGCTACTCCGCACCTACATACTTCTCGTAATCGGCAGCCGACATTAGTCCATTCATTTCGTCCGGCGCGGACAGTTTCACCTTGATCAGCCATGCCTCCCCGTGCGGATCTTCGTTCAGCGTTTCCGGGCTTTTGGAGAGCAGCTCATTGATAGCGGACACTTCGCCCGAAACGGGAGAGTAGATATCGGAGACCGCTTTCACGGATTCCACAGAGCCGAAGGTTTGTCCCTTGGTAATGTGAGCGCCCAGCTTGGGCAGGTCCACGAACACGATATCGCCCAGCTCATGTTGCGCATGATCGGTGATGCCGATGGTGCCTTGCTCGCCCTCCACGTGCAGCCATTCGTGCTCTTTCGTGTATTTGTAAGTTTCCGGATAACTCATCCCTTTGCTCTCTTGTAGAACGGAGTTTCAACGGTGAGCGCTTGCACCGGAGCGTTACGAATCAGTACCTGAATCGCGACTCCGGGAACGGCCTTCTCACTCGGCAAATAGCAGAGGCCGATATTTTTGTTCAGCGTTGGAGACGGTCCGCCGCTTGTCACCCATCCTGCCGGCTTGCCCTCTGTCCAAACTTCGTAACCATCGCGCCCGATACCGCGATCCTTCATTTCAAAGCCAACCAGTTTTCGAGTGACGCCCTGCTGCGCGACCTTCTCGAGCGCGGACCGGCCGACGAAATCGCCTTTATCCATTTTGACGATCCACCCCAGGTCCGCTTCGTACGGATTGGTGGAAGCCGTGATCTCGTGGCCGTAGAGGGCCATCTTCGCTTCCAGGCGCAGCGTGTTGCGCGCCCCCAGACCGCACGGTTTAATCCCGAACTCGTCGCCCGCTCTCAGAACCTCGCCCCAAATTCGCGCTGCCGATTCGGGCGGAATATAGATCTCGAATCCGTCCTCCCCGGTATAGCCGGTGTGCGCAATGCGTGCCGCCGCTCCGGCAACTGTTCCGTCGGTGAACCAATAATACTTGATACCGGCGAGGCTGGTGTCCGTCAGCTTCTGTAGCGTGGCGAGTGCCTTCGGGCCCTGGATCGCCAATTGCGCGTACCGTTCGCTTGCGAAAACCACTTCGGCGCCAAAGGCATTGTGCGCGCGAATGTGCTCGAAGTCCTTCTCCTGGTTCGAGGCATTCACACACAAAAAAAAATCCGTGTCCGACACTTTGTGAACCAGAATGTCATCCACGAAGCCGCCGTGTTCGTACAGCAATCCGGAGTATTGCGCTTGGCCCGGCTTCAACTTTGCGGCATTGTTTGTCGTGACGCGATCGACCAGTTTCGCGGCTTCCGGTCCGCGGACTTCGATCTCGCCCATGTGACTGACATCGAAGACACCCACCGCCGTTCGAACCGCGTTATGTTCCTGCAGAATGCCGGAATATTGGACCGGCATGTGCCAACCGCCGAAATCCACCAGCTTCGCGTTGAGCGAGGAATGAACAGCGAAAAGCGGCGTTTTCTTCAGATCGGAGACAGCACTCATCGTTTATGATTCGATCGCTGCGAAACGCGACCCAATGCGCAAGAAACCTCAGCGTAGCATGGCAGAACGGTTCGACCGACTCGATGGGAGTGCTGTGCCGCACCCCTTAGCATGCGTACTACTTGGGCTCGTCGGTGCCTTCCGCGGCGCCATACTCTTTCAGTTTGTTGAACAGAGTTTTCAGGCTGATTCCCAGAATCTCCGCCGCGCGTGTTTTGTTGTTTTTGGTGTGTTGCAGCGTCAACTGGATTAGCGCCTTTTCGGCCTCATTCACCGTCGTGCCGACAGGAAGCCGCACGCTCTCGGGTTCGAAGACCTGCGAGGCCGTTCGCGAACCGACCGAAACACCGAAATCAAATGGCAAGTGCGCCATCTGAATCGCGCCCTCGCCGGCCATGATCACGGCTCGCTCCAACACATTGCGCAACTCGCGCACGTTTCCCGGCCACGAAAACTTCTTGAAGGCTTCCATCACGTCCTGGGTGACGTACGTGACGTTACAAGAATGCTTTCGGTTCAAGTGGCTAATCAGCGCTTCGCAAAGCACGGGCAAATCGCCGGCTCGTTGCCGGAGCGGCGGCAGCGCGATCTGGAAAACATTGAGGCGGTAATAGAGATCTTCACGCAGGTCGCCCTTCTTAAGCGCATCGTCGACGTTGCGGTTCGTGGCCGCTATGACGCGAACGTCCACTGAGATCTCGCCTTTCCCGCCAAGCCGCCGCACGCGTGAATCTTCGAGCACACGCAGTAGCTTCGCCTGGGTACCCGAAGGCATCTCGACCAACTCGTCCAGCAGCAAGGTTCCGTGTTGTGCTAACTCGAAGCAGCCCGCCCGGCGCTCCAGAGCCCCCGTGAAGGCACCTTTCTCATGGCCGAAAAGCTCGCTTTCCATCAGCGTCTCGGGCATCGCCGCGCAGTTGATTGCAACGAACGGACCGCCTCGCCGTGGACTGAGCTGATGGATCGCCCGCGCCACTAGTTCCTTGCCGGTTCCGCTCTCGCCCGCCACTAGAACGGCCGCCTTGCTCGGCGCAACCTGGCGGATGGTCGAAAACACTTGCTGCATGGGAGGCGAGGTGCCCACCATATCGACCAGAACCCCCTGGTAGGAAAGCTGGCGCTGTAATCGTTCCGTCTCTTCGGCAAGTTGGCTTTGTGCGGAAGCCCGCTCCAGCAGTACGCGCAGGGCGGCGGGCTGAATAGGCTTCTCCAGAAACCAAAATGCGCCGAGATCATGAATCGTCTGTATTGCCGTTTCGATATTTCCGAATGCCGTCAGTACGATAGCCGGTGGCATATTGCCGTCCGAGCCCAACCGCTTCATCAGCTCGAAGCCGTCCATCCGCGGCATCATCAGGTCGGTCACGATCACGTTGGCCGAAAAGGTCAGTAGCCTGTCGAGCGCCTCCTGCCCATCGCAGGCGGTCTCCACATTGAAACCCCATGCCGAGATCATCGCCGCCAATGGCGTGCGTTGCGGCTCCTCGTCATCAACGACGAGCACATTGACAGATTGGCGCGTTGGCTGGTTACCCAAAGTCTTCAGTGTACCGGACTCTAACAAATCTTCTTTATGTTGCTTTTACAACAATTCGACAGTCCTACAGGTGATTCGAATTGAAATTTTAGCGTAATCTGCTCAGACTCTTCCTGCTACTGCGCATAATGCTAGAGGTTGCCCGCTCTTATGCAACTCGACAATCAACCGAATACCGGAATACCCGACGAACCGCCGCCCTTCCTCGGGCGTTGGAGGAGTGTTTATGTTGCCGTTCTCTGGTATCTTTTCGGACTAATTGGCGTTTTATATGGAATCACGCGCATTTTTAGGTACTAAGGCGCCGGATCGAGATGACGATGGGTGAATCCGCAACGCGCATGCTAAGCTCCTCGAAGTGATCGTCACGACACGCGACGATGCCGCTCCCGCATGAGACCGCTCGACTGGGTAGTGATGTTCGCGTGGTTGATCTCGTTGGTCTCCTTCGGTCTCTATCGCGGTCGCGGAAGCAGCACCACCAGTAAGTATCTGCTGGCCGGCAAAAGTATGCCATGGTACGCCATGGGTCTCTCCATTTTGGCCACCCAGGCTAGCGCCATCACTTTCATCTCCACGACCGGTCAAGGTTATATCGATGGCATGCGCTTTGTGCAGTTCTATTTCGGACTTCCCATCGCCATGGTGATTCTTTGCGCGACGGCAGTGCCGATCTTTCATCGCGCGAAGGTGTATACCGCGTATGAATATCTCGAGCAGCGCTTCGACGCGAAGACGCGTGCTTTGGTCAGCATCGTGTTCCTCATTCAGCGCGGCCTTGCGGCGGGAATCGGCCTGTATGCGCCAGCTGTTGCACTCGCTGCCGTGCTGGGCTGGTCCGATCGCCTGATCACCGTCTTGATTGGCGCTCTCGTCGTTACCTATACCGCCACGGGTGGAATCAAAGCGTTGACGTGGGCCGATGTCCAGCAGATGGCGATGATTTTCTTCGCACTGGTTACCAGCCTGATGATCGCTATCCATGCTCTGCCGTCCGGAATTTCGATCCTTGACGCGTTACACCTGGCTGGCGCGGCCGGAC
>JAVKSW010000103.1:0-8026 GCA_039583505.1 Bryobacteraceae bacterium
TGACGCCGGAACAGAAGAAGCTAATCCTCGGCGGTGAGGGGGCCATGTGGGAGGAGTTGGCGACAACGGAGAATCTGGATGCGAAATTGTGGCCGAGATTGGCTGCCATTGCGGAGCGATTCTGGTCTCCACAGTCGGTCACGGATGTCACTTCTATGTATCGGCGATTGGAAACGACAAACCGCTGGCTCGAGTGGCTTGGACTCACGCAACGTTTCAACCTTGAGTTGATGCGCCAACGCCTGGCCGGCAGCATGCCCTATCAGCCGCTGGACCGTTTCGCTTCCGTGCTGGAGCCGGTGAAAGGCTACGGTCGCCATGCCGAGAAGTACATGACCTCGACGCCTCTAAACCGCCTCGTAGACGCGATTCCACCGGAAAGCGACTCGGCACGCGAGTTTCGGGACGCCGTCGATCAGTATCTGGCGACGGCTCCAGGTCAACGCAACGGAGATGCGCTTCGCGTACGGCTCGCGCAATGGCAAGAGAACGCCACGGCCGTTCGCGCAGTTTTAGGGGGCAACACATTGCTCATCGAAAATGTACCCGTAGCGGACGCGGTCATCGCGCTGTGCAAGGCGGGACAAGAAGCTTTGTCCTTTCTCAACGCCGATGCGACATCCTCCGCCCCGGCCGATTGGAAGCAGCGAAACCTTGCTATTGTGACGGACGCCGCTCAACGCCACGGCGACATCCTGATCGCCATCGCGCCGGCCATTCAGTCGCTCGTAAACGCAGTTCCAACGCTCCCCTAAATAGGTAACAAGCTTAGTGCCGCTTCGATTTCCGAGCGCGTGTGCGTGTCGCCTTTGCGCGTGGTGATCTCAATCCCTTTCTCGTACATCGCGCGCGCCTCATCCAGGTCTCCCAGTTTCTCGAGCGCCTGGCCTGCGTGATAATAGGCGGCAGCGTAGGTCTCGTCGTGCTGGAGCACCGAACGAAATTCCGCGACCGCTTGCGGAAAGTCGCCGCCGTTCGCATACTCCATGGCCAGACCGTAGCGCGCGAACGCGTTGTTCGGGTCCTGGCTGACCATCTGCTTCAAGATTTCTACGCGATTCGTTGCCATGCCGCGTCGCGCCGTTTTACGACGCGTTCTCGCGGACGCGCCGCGCGGCTTTCTCTACCGCGGCGGCTGCCTTGGCCGTATTCTCCCGGGCCGATTTCGACGCTTCTCCGAATTTGCGGTGTGCCGTCCCGTGCAATTGTCCGGCCATCGACGCCGCGGTTTCAATGCCGGAGTGGAGCGTATCGCGCCCTCGTTTCACCGCCTCGTCCATCACGCCCAACGTCCAGTTCGTGCATGCGGGAACCACCATGGCGATTCCTACCGCGGTCAATCCGCACCCGACGCCTATCAGTAAAGCGCCGATTAAACCGTTTCTCGAGTTGTCTTGCATTTTGTCCTCCTACCCGTATGTATGAAATCTACAGGTGTGTGGTTTCAGTATAGGTGCCAAAAACATCGCGCAGCGCCTCACAGACCTCCCCGAGCGTCGCATAACATCGAACTGCGTCGAGAATGTAGGGCATCGTGTTATCGCTGCCTCCGGCCGCGGCGCGCAATGCATTGAGCGACTTACGAACATCGGCCTGATTGCGGCGGTCGCGAACGGCGGCTAGTTTTTTCTCCTGCTTTTGTTGCGCTGTCGGGTCGATTTGCAGCAGTTCGATCGGCTGATCTTCGGATTGAAAGCGATTTGCGCCGACAATGACCCGCTCACCCTGCTCCACCTCGCGCTGATATCGGTAACTGGCGGACGCGATCTCGCTCTGTGGGAATCCGGCGTCGATGGCGGCGATCATGCCCCCCATCCGGTCAATGCGTTGGATGTACTCGTTTGCGGCCTTTTCCATATCGAGGGTCATGCTCTCGAGGAAATACGACCCGCCGAGCGGATCCGGCGTGTTCACGACGCCCGTTTCATAGGCAAGAATTTGCTGCGTGCGCAGGGCAATGGTCACGGCCTGTTCGCTGGGCAGCGCGTACGCCTCGTCGAGAGAGTTCGTGTGCAAGGATTGCGCTCCGCCGAGAACTGCAGCCATCGCCTGCCATGCCGTGCGAACGACGTTGTTGTACGGTTGCTGCCAAGTGAGCGAACAACCTGCCGTCTGCGCATGGAAACGGAGCTTGAGGCTACGCTCATTCCGGGCGCCATAGCGCTCTCGCATCACGTGAGCCCAGATCTTCCGGGCGGCCCGGTACTTGGCGATTTCTTCGAAAAAATCGCTGTGCGCATTAAAAAAAAAGCTGAGCCGCGGTGCGAAATCGTCCACATTCAAGCCGCGCTCCAGCGCCCAATCGACATACTCAATGCCGTCGCGTAATGTGAACGCAAGTTCCTGGGCGGCAGTCGATCCGGCTTCCCGGATGTGATAACCGCTGATCGAAATCGGATTGAACCGCGGAGTGTGGCGTGCGCCGAATTCGATCGTGTCCGTCACCAACCGCATGGAGGGTCGCGGTGGAAAGATGTATTCTTTCTGCGCGATGTACTCCTTCAAGATGTCGTTCTGAAGCGTTCCGGAAACCAGCTTCCAATCGACGTGTTGTTGCTCGGCGACCGCGAGGTACATCGCCCACAGAACCGATGCGGGCGAATTGATGGTCATCGAGACAGTGACATCGGCGAGCGGGATGCCCCGGAACAGAATCTCCATATCCTCCAGCGAAGATATGGAAACGCCGCACTTGCCGACTTCTCCCTGGCTCATCGGATGATCGGCGTCATAACCCATCAGCGTAGGGAGATCGAAAGCAACCGACAAACCGGTTTGCCCCTGTTCGAGTAGGTAGCGGTAACGGCGATTTGTCTCTTCCGGCGTGGCGAATCCGGAGAATTGCCGCATCGTCCAGAGCTTGCCGCGATACATGTCGCGGTGAATGCCGCGCGTGTAAGGAAACTCGCCGGGCTCCGCCAACTCGCGTGCAGGATCGAAGTTGCTTAATTCTTCCGGACCGTAGACCGGCTCAACCCGCGTTCCGCTGATGGTCGTAAATGGCTTCTCGACGATTTTCATGGTAGCTACTCACCGCCGTTTGTATCGTAGCGTAGAACCGCGATCGACGATGTTGGCAGATGCCAGATGCGACACTGAGATACTTCAAATATGCCGTGCCCGTACTTCGAGCCGCAACGGGTCGCGAGCGACCCCCAGCACGCTACTGCGCGATTGCCTCTACTTGAAGAATACGATGGGCTGTGCCACGCGCTTGGAGAGCCGCTCGGGGTTGCTCCGACGCTCCGCTTTCAGTACTGCAATCACGGGTATTCGCGCGGGTCTTGCGAACGCTTTCCCGCTGGCGAGACGCGCTCTGGCGTGCGCTACACGGTCGTGCGCCAGACGGCGGCCGCATTAGAGATTCTGTGTGTTGAGGAGCGAGATTATGCGCCGTTGCGCTGGCATTCGCTCCAATACTTCTTTGACACCGAGTGCATTGATCCGGAATTGCCCGACCACTGTATTCGTGCACAGATTCTGGCATTTTGCCGCAGCTACCGCAAACGGTTCTCCGCCTGAGCAGCTTGCGCCTACTTCTCCATGTCAACGATTAACCTGAATTCTCTTGCCAGTGACTCGCATGGCTCCGGCGATGTGCGCACTGTTCGCCAGTCCCAATCCGAATATTCGGAGGTCTGTCTGCCCAACGATGCCAATTTGCTCGGCAACATGCTGGGTGGCCATGTCATGCACTTGGTGGATTTGTGCGGAGCCATCGCCGCCATGCGCCACTCCCGCTCCACGGTGGTGACCGCCTCCATCGACCAAATGAGTTTTCTGCATCCGATTCGCATCGGCGAACTGGTGAGGCTGAAATCGCAGGTGAACAGGGTCTTCCGGACTTCGATGGAAGTGGGGGTGAAGGTTTGGGTGGAGAACCTGCAAAGCGGTGAACTCAAGCACACCTCCTCTGCCTACCTGACCTTCGTCGCGGTGGACCTCTCCGGAAAACGCGTGCAGCAGCCAGCCATCGTGCCGGAAACGGATGAAGAGAAGCGTCGCTATGAGGAAGCGGCTGAGCGCAGAGCGTATCGCCTGGCGTTCAAAGATAAGACCAGAAACACAGCCGATCGTTAAGGTGACGAACCGGCGCGGTTTTGAGGAGATACTGTGGCGCAATTCATGTTTGCTACCGGAATTGAGAATAGCTATCCGACGATCAGCCTGCCCGACGGCTCAACCAAGCGCGTGGATGAGATGGAGAAATGCAAGCATTACGAGCGCTGGGAAGAGGATTTCGAACTCGTCCGCGAGCTGGGTATCGAATTTCTGCGTTATGGGCCGCCGTATTACAAAACGCATCTTGGGCCCGGCAAGTACGACTGGGAGTTTGCCGATCAAACCTTTCGCCGGCTCAAGAAGTTGAACATTACGCCCATCGTCGATCTGTGCCATTTTGGCGTGCCCGACTGGATCGGAGATTTTCAAAACAAGGATTGGCCACCTTTGTTTGCCGAGTATGCCAAGGCCTTCGTCGAGCGCTACGACTGGGTGCGATTCATTACCCCGATCAACGAAATCTACATCGCCGCGACCTTTTCAGCGCATTTCGGGTGGTGGAATGAGCGGCTGCAGAGCGATGGAGCTTTTGTCAACGCCTTACATAATCTCTGTAAAGCGAATGTCCTTTCCATGCATTCCATTCTGGATGCGAACCCGAAGGCCATTTTTGTTCTAAGCGAGGCCTCCGAATACCACCACCCGCGGAATCCTTCCTGCGCCGCGACTGCCTACATCTACAACCAGCGGCGCTTCCTTTCACTCGATTTGACCTTTGGCCACCCGGTCACGTTCGACATGTACGAATACCTGATGGACAACGGCATGACGCGCCAGGATTATCACTGGTTCTGCAACAACCATCGCAAAGAACACTGCGTCATGGGTACCGATTATTACGAAACCAACGAGCACCTGGTGAGCAACGATGGCTCGGTGAGCCCATCCGGAGAGGTGTTCGGTTACTACGTGATTACACATCAGTATTTCGATCGTTATCACTTGCCGGTCATGCACACGGAAACCAATCTTCCGGATAATGAGCGGGCGCCGGTCTGGATCAGGAAAGAGTGGGCAAACGTTCACCGCCTGCGCGAGGACGGCGTACCGATTCTGGGGTTTACCTACTACAGCCTTACGGACCAGGTGGATTGGGACAGCGCGCTCATCCGCGACGACGGCATTGTCAATCCCCTGGGTCTGTACGACCTGGATCGGCGGATTCGACCTGCCGGCCAAACATACCGCCAGATCATTCACGACTGGCGTCACATCCTGCCCACCCAGAGCCACAGCTTGTATTTGAACTGCTAAGCAGATCCGCTATTCAGGATCGGCTTTATACATGTATTTGATGCAATGTTTGTAGAGCAGCAGATTCGGCGCGCCGGTTCGATTCAGTTTCAAACAGTCGCGATCATACCACTCGATCAGGCCTTCAATTTGTTCGCCATCGGTGAGCACCACTACCATGTGCGTCTTTCCTTGCATCTGTTTCGAGTAGTAGAACTGCTCGGCGTTAGTTTGGTCTGGCGGCGTGCTCTTCTTCGGCGATGCGGAAGGTGGACGGCGGGTCGGATCTTTCACGTCTCCGCCCATGCTTCGGGCGGGTTTTCGGATAAGGGAATCCATGCGCTTCTCCTCCATCATTTTTGTCCCCGGGGATTCTTCTGCTCGCCAGGCGGCCAGCGAGTTGAATTTCCTATTTAGGTGCCCGCCCTTTCCGGCGGGTTACGCAAATTAATAATCATAGCGTCGAGCGCTGCCGTTTTTTGTATATTTCGACGTACCATCAGGACTAGCTCATCCACGCACCGTACCGCGCGCTCGATCCAGGGAAACGAAACTGCCGCAGCAATGTTGGCAATGTGCTGCTGAACGTCGCGGTTCTTTGCGGCCACTTTGCCGTGAATCGCGGCCAAAACGTCTTCGAGTACTCCGTAGCAAAGTTTCAGGTATCCGTCCAGTTTTTCAGACTTGCTGGCGGCGAAGGACTCTGAATGCTGAACCCAGGTGGAAAACGGAGTCAGTCCGGCGGCGCAGGCGAAGGCCGCCAGGATGAGCTCGCGACGGCTACGGAACTGCTCCAGATCGAGCGATGCGGCCAACCCTGGACTGCCTTCCGCCAACGCAATCCGGATCTGCTCATCTGCAAGGCCACGTGCCGTTGAGAATTGCAGCATATCCGCATCCGACAGCCTACCCATCTGTAAGATGACCGACCGGGAGCGGATGGTTGGCAGCAAGTCATAAAGATTTTCGGCCGTCGCAATAACGATCAGGTGTTCTGGGGGCTCTTCGAGCACTTTGAGCAGCGAATTAGCGGACTGCTCGTTAGCGCGATCGAGATGATCTATCAGGAAGATCGTGTGAGATCCGTGTACTGGCTTCAGCTGCGCGCGCTCCCGGAGCAGCCGAATCTGCTGAATCGTGATCTGGCGCAAAGGGCCGTCCGGAGCGAAGGTGACAAAGTCCGGGTGCGTGGAAAACAGCAGTGGATCGTCGGCACGTTTCTCCGAGGTCCATTTGTCGCGTTGCTCCAGGATTTCGAGATTGGCGGCCAAGCTCAAATCGTCACGCTCGATCTTTGCCGGGTCGCCCAGCAGATGGGCTGCAAAGCGCCTCGCGAGAGTGGCCTTACCTAGGCCTTCGGGGCCACTCAGAAGAATGGTTTGCGATATGCGCTCTTGCTCGATCATTTGGGCGAGAGCGTTGGCGACCGGATGGTTGCCGTAGAAATCAGGGAAAGAGGTCATTGCGATACGACCGCTCTGTTGCGCACTCGTTCGAGCAGCGGGCTTACCTCGGCCCACACGCGCTGCGCGACTGCCGCCGGGTCGCCGTTCCCATCCACCATATGGAATCGCCCAGGCTCAGCCGCCGCAATTTCCCGGTAGCCTTCGCTTACCCGTCGGTGGAAGTCGAGCGATTGCTGATCGAGCCGTGCTTCGCTTGCATCCGTGGCTCTCGTCTCGTTGCGGCGGCGGGCACGCGCGAGACCGGTCTCAATATCCATGTTGACGCAGATGGTGAGATCGGGCAGCAGATCACCCAACGCGAGCTTATGAGCTTTACGAACGATCTCGAAGCCGAGACCGCGCCCGGCGCCCTGATACGCGAGAGTCGAATCCGTAAAGCGGTCGCTGACCACGATGTCTCCGCGATGCAACGCGGGAAGGATGATCTCGGCCGCAGCCTGGGCACGCGAAGCGAACATCAGCAGAAGCTCTGTCATGGGGGCCATTTCCTGGTGGTCGGGATCCAACAGAACACGGCGGATCTGCCTTCCGATAGTGGTTGCACCCGGTTCCTGGTTTTCGGTCAGCGAATAGCCTGCACCGCGCAGCTGCTCGATCAGCAGGCGCATTTGCGTGGTCTTGCCGCTTCCCTCTGTTCCCTCGAAGGTGATGAACATCCCACGATCGGGGAAGCGCCGGCTCTCAGTCATACACAAAATGGAGCAGCGTTTTCAGATCTTCCCACGCTTCGCGCCGCGCGGTTTGATTATATTGCCGCAGCAGGTACGACGGATGATAGGTGACCATTACCGGAATATCGCGCCATTTGTGCCACTTGCCTCGTTGCTTGGTGATGCCTTCCTTGGTATTCAACAGCGCTTTCATCGCCGTAGCGCCCAGCACGCAAATAGCTTTGGGCTTGATGGCCATGAGCTGGCGGAACAGAAACTGACCGCATGTCTCCGTCTCGTCGGGAAGCGGCGTGCGATTCTCAGGCGGCCGGCACTTCACCACGTTACAGATATAAACGTCCGAACGCTGGATGGGGATGCCTTCTTTCGCCGCTGTGTTGTCGATCATTTGCGTCAACAGTTGGCCGGCGCGGCCGACAAACGGCAGTCCTTGTTCATCTTCATCGGCGCCCGGACCTTCGCCTACGAACACCAGCGAGGAACGTTCGTTCCCCGAGCCAAAGACGATGCTTTGCCGGCCCCGGCACAAGCCGCAACGGGTGCAATCGCCGATATCGGCGCGAATCGCTTCCCGCGTTTCGGTTTCGGGGACCA
>JAVKSW010000104.1:0-7962 GCA_039583505.1 Bryobacteraceae bacterium
CCGTATGTGGATGCGCGGCGGGGAAGGCTCGGCCGGCTGTTGGCATGGCGCTCCAACATCACGCCCGGCCCGATGCCGCCGCTACGGTATTTGCAGGTGCGGATCTGGAGGCGGTCGCGCGGGTGCGCGGACTGCTCGACGGAGTTCCGCCGTCCTCGCCTTCAATCGCTCTGTTTCGCGACGGTAAGCCGGTTTTCATGCTGCACCGGCATCAGATCGAATCGCGGCAGGCGCCTGAGATCGCTAGGCTTCTGACGGAAGCCTTCGACCAGTACTGCGTGACGGCGAAGCAGTAGGCGTTTTTTCCGCCGCGCCGTAAAGTCCGCGCTCTTCGATGTAGCTGCGGACCTGCGGGGGCAATTCCGGAGTCGCTTGTCCAGCGGCTAGGCGCGCCCGAATTGTAGTGCTGGCGACCGGGAGATCCAACCCGTCGAGCCGCTCGACGCGCGCGTTTTCGGGAATATGATACTGTCCTCCCGGGCGTGCTACGACCAGGAAATCGGTCAGGTTGATAACCTCTTGCCACCGGTTCCACGTCTCGAGCTCATCGAAGGCATCGGAGCCAATCAGAAAAAACAAACGATCATCCGGTTCAAGAGTGCTTTTGAAGCGCTCGAGGGTGTCGACAGTATAGCTGCGCTTATTTCCTTCTTCGAGCCGTGACGCCGAGAACGCCGGATAAGGCGCACAAGCGAGCTCGACCATTCGGAAGCGGTCCTCATACGGCGCCATGGCAGCAGCATTCTTGTGCGGAGGATTGGCAGCGGGGACAAAGAGAACACGATCGAGCGAGAACCTCTTCAGCGCCTCTTCCGCGATCCGGAGATGGGCGGCATGGATCGGGTCGAAAGTGCCGCCAAACAGGCAGATGCGTCGCGCGGTCATCAGATGAACTTGGTTGGATTCGCCACGCTTGAAATCTGCTCGCGCGCCGCACGGCTCGCCAGTTCATCGCAGCGGTTATTGTCTTCGTGCGAGGCGTGTCCCTTGGTCCACTTCCACTGTGCCTCGTGGGGCGCTACCAATTCCTCGAGTTCCATCCAGAGATCCTGGTTCTTCACCGGCTTCTTATCGGAACTGATCCAGCCCTTTTGTTTCCAGCCATGGATCCATTTCGTAATGCCGTTCTTGACATATTCCGAGTCGGTTACGATCTCAACCGAACAGCTCTCCTTCAGGCGTTTCAAGCCCTCGATTGCAGCCGTGAGTTCCATGCGGTTGTTCGTGGTGTGCGGCTCGGAGCCGAAGATCTCGCGCTTGTGCTCACCATACCGCAGAATACAGGCCCAGCCCCCCTTTCCCGGGTTTCCTGAGCAGGCTCCATCGGTGATGAGCTGAACGCGTTTCAAGCGACTTCAGCACACTCCAGCGCGGGTGCCTCGGTCAACTGGTTTTGGAAGAAGGCATCTACGACGTCCAGGATGCGGTTGACGTCCTGAGAGCGGTAAATATCCGTGCGCAGCTTGGAGCCGTTCCGCACGCCGTGAGTGAAATACGTCGCGAACTGCTTCATTTTTCCGACCGCGTCTGATTCGCCGTGCTCTTCGAGCATTAAGTAATACGTCTTCATAATCTGGTATCGTTCGCGATCGGGCGGCACGGTGTAGGAGCCGGTGCGCAGATAGTCGTCAATCTGCTGGAAAATCCAGGGATTGTAAGAGGCGGTCCGGCCGATCATGATCGCGTCGCACCCGGTCTCGCCATACATCCGCAACGCGTCTTCAGGAGTGACGATATCTCCGTTACCGATAACGGGAATCTTCACAGCAGCCTTGACTTCGGCAATCCGCGTCCAGTCCGCGTGTCCGCTATAGCCCTGTTCGCGCGTCCGGGGATGGAGAGCGACTGCCGCCAGACCGCAATCTTCGGCGACCTTCGCCATCTTGACGGCGACCAGCTCCTGATCGTTCCAGCCCGCACGGAATTTGCAGGTCAGAGGGATGGAAATGGCCGAACGAACTTGTCGAAGAATGGTCTCGACCAGGGGAAGATCGCGCAAAAGCCCCGAACCGCCGTTGCATTTCACGACCTTGTTCACGGGGCATCCGAAGTTGATATCGACGATATCGAAGCCGCGGTCCTCGCAAACCTTTGCCGCTTCCGCCATTACCTTCGGATCGGACCCGAAAAGCTGGCAGGCGATGGGATGCTCTTGCGGCTCGAAGTACAGGTAGCGGAAGTTTCGGTTCGGCTTCTTAGCGGTGATCGTGCTCACGACGCCGTGGGAACTGGTGAACTCCGTCATCAGCAGACCGCAGCCGCCCTGGTTTCGAATCAGACGACGGAAGACGGTGTCGGTGACGCCAGCCATGGGCGCAAGTACGGTGGCGGGCCGGATCGACAGCGGTCCGACCGCATAAGCCGGTGGAACATCGAAGATGTAAGTATCTTTCACGCTGTGGAATGCCCGAAATCTTACAGGGATGACCTTATTTTAACTGGCGCGGCCGCAACCTGCCCCCGGGAACCTCCGTTTTTACATATAGTGGGGAATGTACGTGGAGCAATCTAGCGTGGTCAAAGTTGTTGCTGTCTTCGTCGTCGGTGTGGTGTTGGCCTTGGGGAGCGCCCTCATCTATTTAAGAGTCAGCGATATGGTCCATGCTGAGCCGGCCGCGCAAGCGACGGTTATTCCCGCACCATCCCCGCCGACCGAGTTGGCCGCCGTACGCAATGACACTGCATCGGCTGTAGCCGCGGACGACCAGCCTCTCGAGCCTGAGCCCATCGAGCCGAAGAAACCCAAGCTGAAGCCGGCCGTCGAGATCCACCGGCAGGTGGCGAAGACCGTGATCCGTAAGGAACAGCCGAAGAGACCCGTGATTGCGATGGCGCAGAATACCCCGCCTCCGCCGCTACTTCCTGCACCCGCAGACCCGGTTCCGGTCCTCGCGCCAGATCCCGCGCTCGACGCTCCGCAATCACAAGACACCCCCGCGCCGGCGCCCGCGCGGCAGCCGCACGTGGTGACACTGGAGAGCGGAACAAGTCTGATCGTCCGGCTTGGCGAGACGCTTTCGACGGATCATAACTACACCGGCGATACCTTTCGTGCCGCGCTTGAATCGCCCATCATCATGGACGGTTTTATCATTGCCGACAAGGGTTCGAAGGTTCTCGGCCGCGTTGTGAATGCACAGAAAGCGGGGCGCATGCAAGGCTTGGCCAACCTGACGCTTGCCTTAACCGAGATCAACACGACGGACGGGCAGCGAGTGAGAATCGAATCGAGCACTTACGACAAAAAAGGGCCACAGAGCACTGGTGAAGACGCGGCCAAAATTGCCGGAGGCGCTGCCCTGGGCGCGATTATCGGAGCGATAGCAGGCGGCGGAAGAGGCGCGGCGATCGGAGCTGGGGCAGGGGGTGCAGCCGGGACCGGCACGGTACTCGCGACTCGCGGAAAACCCGCCGTGTTGCCCACTGAGACGCGACTGACGTTTCGTCTCGCCACACCCGTGACGCTCACCGAGAAGCTCAACTTTTAGTTTCGCTCCACAACTTCGAGCACCTGCCATTTGGAGTTGTCGAGGCGGCGCGGACTCGATTCAATCTCGTCTATCTCTTCGAGAGGATCTACGCTTGCGGGGCGCAGTTCGCGAAACTTACGCGCCGACGGCAGCACGTTCTTTTCGAGCGAGCCAACGGTCTGGTTGTACATCTCGACACTTCTCTCGATGGCGCTACCGAGCTTGACGAAGTTTTCGCTCATCTTCAACAAGCGTGTGTACAGCTCGACACCGGTATCGCGGATCTTGTCTATGTTCTCGGCGAGTACCTGCTGACGCCAGCCGTGAGCAACCGTCAGCAAGAGGCTGATCAGCGTGATCGGTGTGGCGATCAACACGCGCCGCTCGACGCCGAAATCGATCAGCGTGGGATCGTAGTCTAAAGCAGCGCTGAACAGCGATTCGAGCGGCAAAAACGCAACCACAAATTCCGGGGAACAGCCGACGCGCTGCCAATACGCCTTGTCGCCCAAAGACTTCACATGCGTCCTGACCTGGTTGGCGTGCGTCTTCAGATGGCGAACGCGCTCGCTTTCGTCCTGCGCTTCGATTGCCCGCAGATAAGCTTCGAGCGAGACCTTGGCATCCACCACGACCTTACACTGATTGGGAAGGCGAACGGTTAAATCGGGCCGCTGATTGGTTTCGCCGAACAACGTCTCTTGCTCGGCGAAATCACAGTATTCGAGCATACCGGCAAGCTCGACTACACGGCGGAGCTGCATCTCGCCCCACCGGCCCCGTTGGATTGGAGACCGCAAGGCGGTCTTAAGCTGGTCGGTCGATTGGCGCACGCGCTCCTGCAGTTGAGTCAAGCCTTGCACCTGAGCGGCGATGTCGGCGTAGGCTCCGGCCCGCGAGCGCTCGATCACCTGCACCTGCTCTTCGAAGCGCCGGAGAGTCTGATTTACGGGCTCGACCATGTGGTGGATCTGATCGCGGCTGCGATCGAGGAAAAGCTGGCTGTTGTTCTGTAAGGCCTCGGCGGCCAGCGCACGGAATTTCTCCTCAAGCTGCCGCTGTGTCTGCGTAAGCAGCTTGAGCTGCACTTCCGCGATCTCGCGAGTTTTCACACTCTCGGCCTGGTTCTCTAAGGCGCTGTGTTTTGCGCGCTCCAGCTCTATGCGCTGGCGTTCGTTTTCAGCTTGGGTTTGCTGAGCGGTTTGACGCCAGCGTTTGGCTTCCGAGAATTGATAGGCCGCAAAGGCAACGACGGCCAGCAGGGCCAGCAACAAAATAACTGTCATTTCTTGAACGGGTCTCGAACTAGACCGGCAATCACTTTACCAGTATCTCAACAAACAAACAGGCCCGGAACATTCCGGCCACAATTTGTTTGTACCGAGGCGGTCATTTTTGAAACCGCACCGGATAATAAGAGCGTGACAGACCAATTATTCCTGTCCATATGGCTGGAACGCCATAGCCGCGCAACCCGCATGCAGCATTTCGAGAGGATGCTGGCGCTCTTTCCTTTCTCACAGCGCGAGCAGCCGCAGTCCGTGGTATCGATCCAAGCGATTGATACGACGGAACCTCCACTGTTGGAACGGCCTGTGACCGGGCCGCCGGACGTAAGCGACATCATCAGCACCTTTCGCGAGTACCAGGGCGACGACGTGGCGTACCGGGTGGAAAGCTGGTGGGACCTGTGGCAGTTCGACGAGGACTGGGAACTCCGTCCGGCTCGGGTTGCGCTCGCGTGCTTCGGGCTTCAGTTCGACAATGGCACGGAACGACGGTCGAGCGAACAGGAAGATTTGCGGATCGATTTCGGCGTCGACACGCATTATCTGCCGCTAGAGGAGGCGGCCAGCGGCGCAAAGCTCATCGAGTCGAATATCAGAAGCCTGCTGCGGCTGGTCCATGAGCTGGAACTGAGGCTGCCGGTGGCCAAACGCAGGCTCGAAACAGAATCGGGCGAAAACTTCGCGGACCGGCTTCAGCAGGTGCTCAGCGCGGCAACTCGAATACAGTGAGCTCCCGCTGCGCAGTGGCTTAGAAAACCGTCAGCGGCACGCTCTTCGAGCTGAAGCTTATTCCGAACGAAAGGCGATTGTCGCTGATTCCGGGGAAGGGACTCAAGGATGAGTAACGAAGATAGTTGTAGCTCAGGTTTCCGCTCACATAGTGCATGAGGACACGGCTATAGGTGATGGCCAATAGGCCAGTTGTGAACGTGCTGCTCACGGTATTGGCGATGCTGCTTAATCGTGTATAGCTTCCCGCGGCGCTGAGCGCCGAGTTTCGCAGGCCATAAGACACGCTGCCGGTAATGAAATCCGAACGCGAGGCGAGGTAATACCCGTTACCGGCTGAAATGCCTTGGCCCGCGCCGACGCTGAGAACGGTGCGCCGATAGTTTTTCGAGAGGCTGCCGCCGAACGACGGAAGGCTGGCGCTCTGGTGATATGGCCCGATCACATACCCGCCGACTGCCTGCCCGCCCACGATGAGGGTAACCGGAACTGCAGTTATCCCGTTCGCCGAAGTTTGGCTGACGCCTGCGTAGAGATTCACGGAAAATCGGGCGGGCAGGGTGCGTGAGAGCGTTCCGGAGAAGCTATTTGTCGATGCGTTACCGGCACCGGCCTGATACCCGAAATAGCTGTACGAGTAACTACCGCCGACGGTGGTGCGCGACGAAAGCCGATATTGGACGGAGGCCGAGCCGGACTCGCCGGTTATTCCTATTGAGCCTGGATAGTTATAACGCTGCAGAAAAAAGCTTCCGCCAACGATGTAACTCAGGCGGCGGGTTTGCTGATAAATGAAGCTTACACCCGTTGATGCGAATCGAGTGTCGGCACTGAACGGATTCGACGGAATCACCTGGCCGGCTGCGGCGGGAGCATACAATCCGGTAGCGTACACCGAGTTGCCTGCGTCAACGGAAACCGACATCGATAGGCGCCGCGTGAAGCGCGTGGTATAGGCGAGGTCGAGGAACTGGTCGGTTCCGCTCGAGTAAAAGCCACTGGAATAATCGCGGTAGTCGCCCCGATAGCTGATAGTAAACGACGAATGTTCAGTAGTATGACGGCCACTTAGGCCGCCGCCTACATCCCATCCGAAGGTTCCGCCGTTTACAAACTTCCCGTTCTGCTCGACCGGCGCGTAGCTGTCGTATACGCCGTCCGTAAACGCGTAGAAGTTGAAGTAGTCATGATCGAAGAACGAGCTCGCCAGCGTGACAAACGGATTCGGGTTCGCAGCGGCCGACTCGGCCGGCACGGGCGTGGATGGCGACTCCTGCGCAAACGCAGTGACGGCACAGAGTGAGATCAGCACAAGAGCAAGAAATCTCAAAGCGAACCAACCCCCCTTTTGAACCTTAAGTCTGCCGAAGGGCCGGCTGAGTGTCAAGCAGAGAAGTAGGGCAGGCGGAGGGCCATTCCCGGGGGCTCGCTTAGATACGCGGGGAGGGTAATAGGTTAGGGTTCTCATGGCAATAAGATTCTGTTTAACGTCGGCAAGGGGATGGCGCCCTGTTGGAGTGCCCGTTCATTGAATTCCGACGGACTGAATGCCGATCCCTGCTTCTTTTCATATCGATCGCGAAGGCGGTCCCACCCACGCCAACCTACGAAATAGGTTGGAAGCTGGCAGGAAGAAAGCTTGGCGCGCTGGAGCTTCTTGCGAGCCTCTTCCTGTTCCTGGAAAGTGTCTTCGATCATGAGATCGAGCGCTTCGCGATCTGTCATGCCCATGGTCTGAAGCTGGATATCGAGTATGGTGTTGGAGACGACCCGCAGCATCTGCTTTTCAAACGTCAGACGCATCTCAGGGGTAGCGTCATAGCCTGCATCGATCATGAATTCGGTGGCGAAGACGGCCCAGCCCTCGACATAGGGACCGTTGGCGAAGATGGTGCGCAGCGCACGACGCCACGACGGCTGCAGGCGGTCGGCGTATTCGAATTGGACATAGTGGCCGGGCATGGCTTCATGGATGGTGAGGATTTTGAGACCCCAGAAATTGTATTCGCGAAGCTTGGACTCGACCTGCCCGGCAGTCATGTCGGAAGTGAAAGGCGTAATCCAGTAATAAGCCCCGAGTTGCGGCTGGAGAGCGGGCGCGGGAGAGAATCCGCCCACGGCGTAGATGCCCCGCATGAATTCAGGCGTGGGGATTACCTGCAGATTGTTTTTCGGGAGAGCGAGGAGGTGGTGATCCCGAACGAATTTTTCAGCTTCGGCCAGATCGCGCCTGGCATCGGAAAAATAATCCGCGGGGGCCGCATGTTGCCGCGCGATTTTGTCGAGTACTTGCGAGACGAGCGTATTCAGATCGCCTGGAGGCGTTTGGCCGGGGAAAAATTTGGGATAGAGAGTGGCGGCCTGCTTGCGCATGTCTTCGCGCATGTTTTCGAGCGTGGCTCGGGCGTCGGCGAGAGTCTGAGCCGGTGTATCCCCGGTTGCGAGCGTGAGCCGGAATTTTTCGGCGTAGAGGC
>JAVKSW010000105.1:0-7930 GCA_039583505.1 Bryobacteraceae bacterium
GTTGGTGGCGATCCTGAAGCGCAGAATCGCCCAATCGGATGCATAGGCAATCGCCGCGGTCAAAACGAGAGCGATAACTGTCCGTTGCAGTATTCTGGCGATGATCTCGCGGCCGGTACGCGGACCCGGATTACCCATTGGGGATGGAAGACGCCAGATCCGGCGAGTGGAGGTGGATGATGCCGCGCCGCAAGGCAAGGGTTACCGCGTGGGTGCGATCCTTAGCTCCCAACTTACCCAGGATGCTTTGCACATGCGCTTTCACCGTACCCGCCGCAGTACCGAGGACGTCGCCGATCTCTTTATTTCCCAAACCGCGCGCCACCAGGCTCAAGACCTCGATTTCTCTTGGCGTCAGCGCGACCTCGGGGAAGAACCCATTCAGTTGCTGAGAAACTTCCATCGGTATAAATCGCTTGCCGGCATAAACGACGCGAATTGCACGAATCACTTCACTGTGCAACATCTCCTTGAGAAGATAGCCTCTGACGCCGGCCTCCAGGGCGCGATAGATATCCTGGTCCCCATCGTAGGAAGTCAAAACAAGGATTTTTGCATCGGGACATTCGCGGCGGATTTGGCGGGTGGTCTCGATTCCGCTTTGATCCGGCAGCCGGAGATCCATCAACGTCACGTCAGGATGGTGTTCCCGGTATAGCCGAACCGCATCTTTACCGGTATTTGCCTCAGCAACGAGATGGATACCCGGCTCGGTAGACAGCATGGCCGCGATGCCTTTGCGCACGAGGTCATGATCGTCGACTGTGAGAACTCGTATCAGTTGCGGAGATTCCACGGGAGACATCTACTTTATCTGATGTTCAAACTGGACGTCTGGGTTACTCTCCGAAATGGCCGGCGCTCGAAGGGGCAGGCGAATGGAAAGCTTGGTCCCGCGCCCGGGAAAGGTACTGATCGTGAGCTCAGCCCCTATTTCATGGGCGCGCTCCCGCATTCCAACCAGGCCAAAATGCCCGAAGGGTTGTTGTTCATCAGGCTCAAAGCCGATGCCGTCGTCCTCTAGCGCCAGAATGAGTGCACGATTTTCCAGATGAAGGTGAACCTCGATAACGCCGGCTTGCGCATGCGCCAGGGTGTTCGCGATTGCCTCCTGGGCGATACGCAGAAGCTGGTATTCGATCTCGGGAAAAAGAACCAGAGAAACAGGCTCAAGGTCCAGCGACAGAGAAATTGGCGTCCCCGCCACAGCCTCGCGCGAAAGTTTTGCCAGCTTGCCAGAAAAGTCGAGTGATCCTGCATCAATGGTGCGCAGTCCCCAAAGCGATCGGCGCGCCTCCGTAGAACATCGCCCGGCGTCTTGGATGATCTCGCCGAGAAGTTGCCTCTCTTGGGAAAAAGGCAACTTTGTCCACAGCGCTTGCAGCTGCATGGTGATGCCGGACAGACCTTGCAGAAGTGTGTCATGCAGCTCGCGCGCGATCCGGCTACGCTCAGCCAGAACAAGATCGAACCTATTTTTCAGCTGCCGGATGCGAATACGGTATCCGGTAACGACAGCCAGCACGCAGGCAATGGCCATCAGCGGGAAGAACCAAGCGCGCTGATAAAGCCGAGGCTCAACCGAAAAGTTCAAAACAGCGGGTTGGGTACTCCAGACCCCGTCGGCATTTCGAGCCATCACTTTGAACCGGAAATGACGAGGCGGCAAATTCGTAAAGAAGGCTTCTCTTCTCGCGCCCGCATCTGTCCACGCCTTATCGTAGCCATCCAGAATGTATCGGAAAGAGACCTTCTCGGGCGACACAAAGCTGAGGCCCGCATACCTGATCTCGACATTCCTCTCAGAGGGCTTCAGCTGGATGCCGTTTCGAACATCGACGCGTTGGCCATCGATGAAAACGGCGGTCACTTGAACGGGTGGAGGAATCCTGTTGGCTCGTAAATGGTTCGGGTCGACCACCACCAGGCCACTGGTTGTCGAGAACCACAGGCGCCCGTCACGCGTCCGGTAAGCGGCGGGCTGCACGCCCGATTGACATTCAAAGCGAAGCTGGCCGGTGCTGAACGGAATGCTCGTCACCGAGTGGATTTTTCCGTCTGCAAAATCGTCCAATTCGTTCTGGCTTATGCGGAAGATACCTTTGCTGGAGGCCATCCAGAAGTTGGCGCTATCGTCCCGGAGAATGCTGTAGATTCGGTTGTCGTAGAGTCCGTCCTTGACGCGAACGTGAGTGAACGCGCCATTCCTCCACCGGACCAGCCCGGAACCGAGGGTGCCCATCCACGCCGAATGGCGCGTGCGATCCAAAAAATAACAGTCGACCGGGCGGATCACATCCAAGGCATAACTGTTCCATTGCCGGTTACGCATGACGTGGAAGGCAGGTCCGTCCGCACTGACAAATAAGCGCACGGTGCGGCCGCCGGCCAGTGCAATCACCCCGCTCGCATTCGATCCGGACATCAAGCGTTCCTGGGTAAAGCGTTTCCCGTCGAAACGGTTCACGCCTCTGTCCGTTCCGGCCCACAATGTCCCGCCGAGGTCCACGAACAAGGCACGAATTTCCGAACCGGAAAGACCATCCCGGCGCGTGTAAGTGCGGACCACTTGACCGTTTCTCAGTCGATTCAAACCTTTTCTCGTTCCCACCCACACGTCGCCGGCTCTATCTAATTCCAAGCTGAGAATCGTGTTGTCGATTAATCCGTCTCTCGTCGTGAGCGCATGAAAGCGACGGCCGTCGAACCAATTGAGACCGTGTCCGAGGGTGCCGATCCACAGACGTCCTTGAGCATCTTCGAGAACAGGACCAGCCTCGTTAGCCAACATCCCCTGGCTGGTGGTATACGGAGTAACTTTGCCGTCGGTAAACTGATCGAGTCCGTCTTTCGTACCCGCCCAAAGACTTCCTTCGCGATCTACGTACAGAGACAGAACGAGACTATGCGACAGGCCATCTTGCGTTCGATAAACACCGAGCTCTCCGTTGCGGTAGCGGCTGATGCCGTCGTTGGTTCCGATCCAGACACTTCCGTCGGGCCCCGCGGCCAGAGCGGAAACGGCGTTGTCGGGCAAACCGTCGCGTACCGTCAAAGAACGCGACGACCTCTCCCGAATTTCAATCAGCCCTGCGCTCGTGCCCGCCCAAACGGCGCCATCGTTCGCACAGGCGAGAGCCGTGACGTTCTCTTTGACAGAAATGGCCGGGCTCGAAAAACTTTCGAAGCGCGATGCGTTCAGGCGGCTCAGGCCAAAATTGAATCCCGCCACCCACCGGGTGCCGTCCGGGGATTCACAGGTAGAGCGGATCTCATTCGAGGGTAGACCATCCGCCGTGGTGAATGCGCGAAAACGGCCGCCTGTCCACATCGCCAGGCCTTGGTTGGTACAGATCCACACGCGGCCTTTAGAATCCGAATCTAAGCAAAACACAGTGTCGCTGGGCAGGCCTTGTTTCGTGGTGTAGCGCGTGACTGAACCGGTTGCGGTGATTCTCGCCACGCCGCCGCCGAGCGAACCGACCCACAAATCTCCGCCATCGTCCTGGGCGAGCGCGTGCACCAGGGTGCGACGGAGGCCCGCCTGGTCAGCCTCATCGAATTCCCGGAAATGCATTCCATCAAAACGAATGAGACTGTCCTGAGTGCCGAGCCACAAGAACCCGTCACGCGTTTGCAGAATGGAGTAGATCGTCGGCTGGAATAGTCCCTCTTCCTGACCCCAGATGCGGTGAGCATACTGCGTTAACGTCTTATTAGGATCGAGCGCGATGCTGCTGGACGCGAACGCGACTGTGAAAACCAACAGCGCCAATATCCGACGACCAGTGCTCTTCATGCTTTCGCCGCGCGCCAGTTCAATAAAGAAAGTGCACTAGCGCAGGGGTCTTTCCTCGCGGTAACCGAATTCGATCCAGTGCGCAACCGGATCCACGTTCGCCTTCATCAGATCGGGGTTGGCCCTTAGATAGGCCGCTTTGTCGAATCCCGGCGGGGGTTTGGTCGGCCTAACTTGATGCTTGTCAGGCGCGGTATTAAGGATCTGTTCCTTGGGAACCTCTACCCCGCCGAGCATGTTGGGTACACCCTTTCCCGTCGAGACATCTACGATCTGGCGGAATTGAATAGGCCCCAAGAACGGGATGGACCCCAACGGCGTGTAGTAACAACAGCCGTGGAAATAGTAATGGGTCACCTGGCTGTAGCGTGTTCGCTTGAAGTCGTTCTGCGCCGCGCCGCCATGCAGAAGATTTGCCGCCCATATCAGTGCCTGGCCTTTTTTTGCGTGAAAATGAAGCGGCTTCAGATCCAGCGCTTCGACGAGTTTTTCCCACGCTTTCTCATAGACAGGGTAATGACCGTTCAGATTCCGCCGCGTGTCCGGGTTCACTCCGATGTGCTCGTTTGTAAACACCGGAAGCGCATGAGATCCGGGATAGTAAACTAGCGGTCCATTGTCGGAGTCGATGTCTTCAAGAGCGACCCAAACTCCACACATGAATCGCTCCGGGCAGGAGCTGAAATGCACGCTGTCGGTATGGAAATGCTGTTGCGTGCCAACGGGAAAATTGAGCGTCTGAAATGGAAATGCTTGTTTTCCGTACAAGTCGGAAAGCAGCTTGAGAACTTTCGGGTTGCACGCAATTTCTTTCACTTCGGGAACTGTTTGCCACGCATCCTGTACTCGAAGGTTTGGAATTGTGCCTTTCCGCCATCCCTCCCAATCGTACTTGCTGTCAAGAGTCCGAATGACTCTGTCGGCGAGCCGTTCGAAATTCGGATCTGGAAAATCGATGACCGCGAAACCATCCTTGCGGAGCCTGCGAGCCACATCCAGCGTTTCGGGCGAGACCTGTTTGTGCGCGAAGATCTTTTCAAACAATGGTGATTCAACGTCGGGGACTCCGGGCAGAGGGTTGATCGATGCATCTATCACTGAGTTCTCCTCTCCTTAACTCGGTATTTTCGCACGCAGCTGCACTATGCCGATTGGCGTAGGGCGACATAGCTCTTTCGGCAGTCGCCGAAGGTCTACGAACTCGCCATAGTCGAAACATGCGCTCCGGGGTGCACTCCAATTGAGCACAAACCGAGCTGGGGAGGGCCGCCAGACGCGCTCCCGAGCACTTTTTCTTCGGACAACAGACCCGATTACGAACCCATGACCACAGAGCCGAACTCCACAGGCGATGCCACCGCGCCGGAAGACACTGCCGTAGCGAACCAGCGAGCACGCCGGCAACGACACAGGCGTTGGGTGGTTTGGAGCGCGATCGCCTGCATGCTGATAGGCGCAGGATATTTGCTGTCGCAACGATCCGCCACCCCTCCACCGGCGGGCAAGAACGGAAAGAAGGGAGCGGGCGGAGCAATACCGGTTTCAGTTGCGGCCGTACAAAAAGGCAACATCGGGGTCTACGTCAACGCGCTCGGGACGGTGACGCCGGTTTACACGGCAACAATTACCAGCCGCGTGGCGGGCGAATTGATGGAAGTGCATTACCACGAAGGACAGATGGTCCACAAGGGAGATCTGCTGGCCGTCATCGATCCTCGTCCTTACCAGGCAATTTACACGCAAGCGCAGGGGCAACTGGAACGAGACGAGGCTCAGTTGAGCAACGCACGCATCGATCTGACACGCTACCAAATCGCCTTTGAGCAACATGCAGTACCTGAGCAGCAGCTCGCCACGCAGAAAGCAACGATCGGCCAGGACGAGGGAACCGTCAAGTTAGACCAGGGCAATCTACAGGCCGCCAACGTGAACCTGGAGTACACCAGAATTACTGCACCCATTAACGGCCGGGTAGGATTGCGCGCGGTAGATCCGGGAAACATCGTGCAGGCGAACGGAACACAAGCCTTACTCACCATTACTCAACTCCAGCCGATTACCGTGATCTTCACGATGGCTGAGGACTACATCTCCGAAGTCGCATCGCAGATACGCGCGGGTCACAAATTGCGAGTCGACGCTTTGGACCGCGACGCTCAGAGCGACCTGGCGGAGGGGACGCTGCTTACTTTAGACAACCAGATCGACACGACGACGGGAACCGTTCGGGTGCGCGCGTCGTTTCCCAACCGCGACAACGCGCTGTTTCCGAACGAATTCGTGAATGCAAGGCTGCTTGTCAGAACTCTGAATGGCGTCAACCTGATCACCACGGCGGCCATTCAGCGCAACAACGACATTGCCTTTGTCTATGTGGTGAACAGAGCGAATAGCACCGTGCAATCGCGAAACATCAAAGTCGCGGCGACGGACGGCAATGTGGCCGCTGTTACCGGAGTAAGCCCAGGCGAGATTCTCGTCACCGACGGTTTCGACAAACTCCAAGATAAAACGAAAGTCGTCATTCGCAAGCCTGCGGAAGCGCCACCTGCGCCGCCGAACTCGCAAGCCGCGGAGCAGAACGAAGCTCCCGCTCAGGGCCAGCCCGCTGTGCAAGGCGGCGCCAACACGCAGTTGAACACGAGCCAAAAGAATTCGCAGCAGCCGCAAACATCTCAGCCACAAACCGCGCAGCCACACCTGGGGCGCCACAAATGAATCCATCCCGCCCGTTCATCCTGCGGCCGATCGCAACCTCATTGCTGATGGCCGCGATTCTGCTGGTGGGCATTGTGGCCTACAAGCAGTTGCCGGTGTCGGCGTTGCCGGAGGTTGACTACCCCACCATGCAGGTAGTCACGTTTTATCCCGGCGCCAGCCCGGACGTGGCCGCTTCCGCCATCACGGCGCCGCTCGAGCGGCAGCTTGGCGAAGTACCGGGATTGAACCAGATGCTGTCCACCAGTTCGCAGGGCGCTTCCGTCATCACGCTCCAGTTCGTACTGACTCTGAACATCGATGTCGCGGAGCAGGAAGTACAGGCGGCCATCAATGCAGCCCAATCGTTCCTACCGGCGGACTTGCCCATGCCGCCCATTTACAGCAAGACGAATCCAGCGGATGCACCCATTCTGACGCTGGCCCTTACGTCGAACAATATGCCGCTGCAGCAGGTGGAAGATTATGCCGACACACGCCTGGCGCAAAAAATCTCGCAGTTATCAGGCGTCGGAGCCGTCACCATCAGCGGCGGACAAAAGCCGGCGGTCCGTATACAGGCGAACCCTACTCAACTCGCATCCTACGGTTTGAATTTGGAGGACCTCCATACCGCAATCACCACAACGAGCCTCGATTCCGCGAAAGGGAGTTTCGATGGACCGAATCAGGGCTATCAGATCAATGACAACGATCAGTTACTAAATGCCGCCGATTACAACCAGGTGATTGTGGCGTATAGAAACGGCGCGCCCGTGATGTTGAAGGACGTCGCCCAAGTTATCGACGGCATCGAGAACGTGAAGCAGGCCGCGTGGATGAATCGCACACCCGCGGTGATTGTGAACATACAGCGGCAACCAGGCGCCAACATCATTCAGGTAGTCGATCGCGTCAAGACGCTGCTACCCACATTGCGTGCCACGATCCCGTCCTCTATCGGCGTGACGATTTTGACGGACCGGACGGTGACCGTTCGTGCGTCGGTAGCCGATGTCGAATTCGAGCTGATGCTCTGCATCGCGCTTGTGGTGATGGTCATATTCGTTTTTCTGCGAAACCTCGCGGCAACGTTTATCCCAAGCGTGGCTGTTCCCCTGTCGCTGGTCGGCACGTTCGGCGTGATGTATCTGCTGGGATACAGCCTCAACAACCTGACGTTGATGGCGCTGACCATTTCGACGGGATTCGTCGTCGACGACGCGATCGTGATGATCGAGAACATCATGCGTTACGTGGAGGAAGGCGAGGCGCCACTCGAGGCAGCGTTGAAGGGCGCGGAACAAATTGGCTTCACGATTATGTCGCTGACCGTTTCGCTGATCGCAGTGTTGATTCCGCTGCTGTTCATGGGCGACATCACAGGCCGGCTTTTCCGCGAGTTTGCCGTCACGCTCGCCGTCACCATCATCG
>JAVKSW010000106.1:0-7921 GCA_039583505.1 Bryobacteraceae bacterium
ATGTCGCGGAAATCCTGCTGGTTTTCCCACGGCAGCACTTTGAACGCGCCGGTGAAACCGTGGCGGAAATTGTTTTGGCCGACGATGGCCTGGCCCGCGGCGGTAGTGGGACCGGTTGATAGTTGCGCATTGGCCTGGTTCGCTGCGACTTGAGCGGATGTTGACATTTTGAAGTGACCCTCGAAAATACAAAAGCCCGGCGCACACGGCGTCGGGCGATCTTGGGAAGCGTGACGGCTTCCTAGTTCAACCGTAGCATAGCGTGTCAAGTGTTTTGAGCGAAAAAGGGCCTTTTTAAAGGAAAATGGGCTTGTGACCGCCGCACGGGCGGGTAGGGGAAAAGGGGGATGAAAGCGGATAGAGAAGTGATTGGCTGCCAGATGCCGGGAGTAGACAGAGGGCGATTTCCGTCTGGAGCGTAACACCCACACCACAACGGATTATCGCCGCCGCGGCGAGGCGGAGAGCACGCGAAGGCCTCAGTAATACCTGAAAACCGGCCGGACATTATCAGTTCAAAACCCGATCAGTTCAAAGCCGGTCAACGGAGACTTCAGGAGATTTGCCCTTGAAAACCAGGATGTGTTCATTGGTGACTGGCTTACCGGTTTTACCGTTCACAACATGGATTCTGACTGTACTGCCGCGGGCGGCTGCGCAGAAGGTCGCGAAGACGAAAGCGAGCAGCAGTTTGTACGTTACTGGAGCAAGCATACTCGACATTCTGGCCCGGGCAGAGCGGAGACTTGTGACAGAGACTGCGCCTCCACAGGTCGGTCCGAGGAAGCGCCGAGTGGGAGCCGGCCCTCGCAGGTTGATTTCAACGGCGCGACCGGAGAGAAACGGCTGAGTCTGTTCCTCGCTGCAGCGGTCCAAGGACATACCAGCGGTTCGGTTCACCTGATCGTGAGAGGAGAAAGCGCCGCATCGCCGACCAACACTCCGTGGTCGTCGGCAACGAGCGAAATGATTAGGGCTGCCGCATTCTCAACTTGCGAGGTGCCGCGAGTGCACGCATCGGATACAAGTTTGCCGCAGCAGATGACTCGATTGGTTGCTCAGCGTTTGCGCCCGTCCAACCGATGTGGTTGAAACTTCCAGGTGGTCAGCCAGAACGCAAGTGGAGCGGCCAACGCGACAAGATTCACCCAAGCAAACCAATCTCCCCATTTCTGATAAAGCGTTGAGTCATGGCGCACTGGAACTCTAGCTAACATGGTGACAAAGGCTCCGTCGGAGCGGGTCGCCTCTTCGGCGAGGATCCGGCCGCGATCTTCGCTGGCGGTGAGCAGCCCGTTTTTGGCATCACGCACGATCGTGAAGCCGCTTTCCACGCCACGCATCAGGGACAGGTGGCCATGCCAGGCAGCGTCAACGTCAATACCTTGATCCCAGGCAGGTACCAGCACGAGCCCTACTTGCTGAAGCGGGTAGCGGCGTGATAATTCGGGGTAATCCAGGTCGCGACAAATTTGAATGCCGATTTTGCCCGCCGGCTGAGGGAGCACAGAGATTTCAGTACCCGGGGTGCTGCGGCTCTCCCATGTAGGAACGAGGTGATGTTTGCGGTAGACGGTCTCGATATCGCCTGTTGCGGAGTAGAGACGGCCCTCGTTGTATGCGCCGTGGTCAGTCACGTGGAGAACGCCGAGAAGCACCTGCACATGCGCATCGCGTGCAGTCTTCTGAAAGAACGCGTCGACTTTGGCCGAGGCGGAATCGGGAATGAGCGCGGTCATTTCAGGAAGAATGACGAATTGCGCGCCCTTGGCCGCCAACTGCTTTACTTGCGCGGCATATGCCCGATACATGGCGAAGGTGCTCGATGCGTCGGGAGGAAATATATCCTGGCCGGCATGGGTTTCCACATAACCCACAAGGACCGAATTGGAGGCTTGAGGCGCTGTGTACAGGCGCATCACGCCGTAAGAAAGAACACAGGCGTAAAAAGCGCCGAGAGCGGCGGCCATGGGCAAGCGCAGCTTTGCCGGAGCAGAGACGAGTGCGGCTAATCCGGCGGGAAGCAGGTTGACACTGAAACTGATCCCCCAAAGGCCGGTTAGCGCAGCGAGTTGGAGGATGGGGAGATCCTGCAATTGCGTGTAGCCAGTGCTGAGGAATGTGCCTTGGGAAAGGCTGAAAAGATATTCCGCCGCTACCATTATGACGGGAAATGTAAGCATGGCAAGCCAGGGGTTCTCTTTTCGAAGCAGTGCGCGATAGAAAATCACGGCGAGGGCGAACAACACAGCCGGAACAAGAATTGTCGCCAGGGTGAGCCAGAGCGGGAATTGGACGACGTGGCTCAGGTAGGTCCAGAAGTTCAGCGCGCCCGCGAGTGCGCGTGCGACCAGGGCGACGGCGAAGGCCTGCAAGGCGGGCAATCTGGGAGCCAGCAGAAGCACGGGAAGCGGCGCAAGCCATACCGGCCACCAGACGCGATGGAGCCCGGACGACACGAAATACCCACTTGCCGTCAACACAACTGCGCACGAGATCACCATCGCGCGGAACTGAGAATTAGCGGGCAAGTCCATACAACAACCTCCGAAGTGAACGGTGAACGAGCTTACGGAATTCGTCTTCCGATAAGCGGATTCGACCTCCCCGCCAAAGGGCGAGATAGCCATGAGCGTGAGCCCAAAGTTCCATAGCGATCTCCCATATGTCATCGCGCTTCAGCTTGCCGAGCTTCATCCATGAGGATGCGATGTCGGCAATGAGATTCAGTGTGGGAGAGCGACGTGCACGAAAATCATGAGGGTAACGGCGAGCGGCCGACCGCGGGCTTGAGAAAACGTAATCGAAGATGCGCGGATGGGCGACAGCGTAATCGATATACCCATCCATGATATGAATCATCGCTGTCTCAAAACTCTGCTTTCCGTTCGAGCGGCTGAAAAACGCGACGAGCTGTTCAAATTCCGAGTCAACCACTGCGCTCAGCAGGGCTTCGCGGCAGGGAAAGTAGTGATAAATGGCCATCGCGGTCATGCCGACCTTCTTAGCCACGCGGCGCATGCTGACTGCCTGTGGTCCTTCGGCCTCAAGAATGCGGAGCGCACTTCGGTAAATCCGTTGCGAAGTTGCGTTTTTCTCATTCATCTATACACTGTATATCACGATAAACTATACGCTGTATAGTAGTAGCTCGAATGCAGGAACTCTTGCCGCTCAACTGTTGAGAACCGGATGCGGAACGTTGTCCAGCCGGAATCGGGAATTCAGCGGTGTTATTGGTCGAGGTTTTTGGTTAAGGAATAAATCGCGAATTGGAGGGCGGATATGGGAGGAACGCGGGAAATGAAACCTCCAGGGACGGAATTATGAGAAGAACGGACAGCGGCAGCTCTCGCCGCTGTGACCTTGCAAAATAGACAGCCTTGTGCTCAGCCGGCAAACCTACCTGTTAAGCGGATCAACATTTACGGCGTGCCAGTCCGTACACATCGGCGAAGTTGGTGCTTTGCCGCAGCAAAAGAACAATGCGCTGGAACGTTCGACAACATCAAAGGCGCGATGATCGCCGTCGCTGCAAACACCTTTCAAGACTTCTTCGGGCAACTCATCCCGAGCTTCAAGGAACAGGTTCAGAAAACAGCTCAGGAAAAACGCTCTGGCGTAACCTCCTCGGAAGGCACAAATCTGGCGACGCCTGCCGGAGCCACGCAGTAGGGTTTAAATGCCGTCGCGCTAAGACGACGGAAACGGCCGGCGAGCAAAAAAACAGCACTGTTGCCACCGACGCTATAGGTTGTCGGCTCGAAGCAAGTCGAATACACCACATCTGCCCGCGCAAGGGGTACCGCAGCGCCGCCGCACTGGCCAATTAAACTCGCTTCATCGTGGTGCGCATGCCAGCAATCGTGTAAACCCCGTTCCGGAGCGAGCGTCCGAATGAGTGGGAGTCATAATGAAAAATTTTCGAAAGCCCATCTTAGCCGCAGTGCTGCTCAGTTCCAGCGTCGCCATCGGATGTGGAGGCGGTTATTACGCAGCCGGTGTAGTCGCAGGCCCGCCACCACCGCCACCTGTCTACGGTCCTGTCGGTTATGCGCCCGGTCCCGACTTCGTCTGGATGGGCGGCTACTACGATCGCGACGGCGACCGCTGGAGATGGAGAGACGGTCACTGGGGCCGCCGCCCGTATCGCGGAGCCGCTTGGGTAACGCCCTATTGGGAACGGCATGGACGCGGCTATCGATACCACGAGGGCCACTGGCGCAGAGAGCACTGATTTCGGGCGGGCCGATTCCGCTCAAGTAAAGTCGAGTGGTGCTGCCCAGCCCCGGCCTTTGCATCTTAATCGTTGTTTGGATTCTTTGGCTGCTGCCCTACAGCTTGCGGCGGCGCGGTGGTGGCCAGGAACCCACCGTGACGGCACCCCGCGCCCGCTGGGGCATGCTGATCCAGGGCATTGCGTTCGCCATTGTGTGGATTCCGATGGCATCCAGCGCCGCACCGTCATCCGTTCGCATCGCGATCACCATAGCGATGGCGGCTGTCGCCATCTTCACCGGCTTCTCCGCTACTGCGGCTCTCGGCAGGCAATGGCGCTTCGACGCCGCTCTCAACTCCGATCACCATCTCATCCAGTCCGGTCCATTCGCAGTCGTGCGCCATCCCATCTACGCCAGCATGCTCTTGATGCTGATCGCCACCGCCCTCATCGTTTCCAATTGGATCGCTTTTTGTCTCGCGCTTCTCTTCTACTTCGTCGGCACGGAAATCCGCGTTCGCGCCGAAGAAAGTTTGCTCATCGCGCGGTTCGGGAAAGAATACGAAGAGTATCGCCGCCGGGTCTCGGCGTACCTCCCCGGCTTGCGCTGACCTCCGCAACGAATAAGGCGTTTACCGCGCGGTCCAACCGCCATCGATCAACAGCGTGTGCCCGGTGATCAAGGAGGCGGCCGGCGACGCCAGAAACACTACCGCTCCGGCCACTTCCATCGGTTCCCCGATGCGATGCAATCCGGCGATGCGCTCAATCACGTCGGCCCGAAACTCCGCGTTCGAAAGCGCGGGCTCTGTCCCAGGCGTGTGGATGAAGGTCGGCGCGACCGCATTCACGCGGATGTTGTACTTGCCCCATTCGATTGCCAGGCACTTGGTCAGATGAGCAATACCTGCCTTCGTCATGCAGTAGACCGATTCGCCGGGAAGCGCCGCAAAGCCTGCCTGCGAGCTCATATTCACAATCGAGCCACCATTTTGTTTCATCATCACGCGGCCGGCTGCCTGACTTGCGAAAAAAGTACCTTTCAAGTTGATGGCGAGCGTGAAATCGAGATCCTGCTCCCGCACCTGCTCAGCGAGATTTCCCGGCGCTACGCCCGCGTTGTTGACTAGAATGTCCAGCTTGCCGAAATGCGAGACTGTCTGGTCCACCGCCCCGCGGATCTGGTCGAGCCGCGTCATGTCCATCTGGAGCGGCAGCGCTTTGCCTCCCACGCTCGCAATCTCGCGCGGCAAATCCCCGTGAGCTTTCATATCGCGCAAACCGAGCGCAACATCCGCACCCGCGTTCGCCAGCGCCAGCGAAATCGCGCGCCCCAGGCCCCGCGCCGCGCCCGTCACCAGCGCCACTTGACCGTTCAAGTCAAACTGAGGAAAGTCGTTGCTCATGGCTGACTACAACTTTAGTGAATGTCGCAGCGGGGTCGCGAGCGCAGGTTTGGCGGGCTAGTGCATCTCCTGGACGCTGGGCGCCACCCATTGAAACAGGAACTGAGAAACGGACGGAAACATGTGCGCGAGGATACCCAAGAGTGGCAGACCGCCGAGCGTGATCAGTTGAACCCAGAACTCGCTATTGAGCTCGCCCGGTTTCGTATGCGCTATTCCGCTCAGGATTGGATTTCGTTCCATATGCGCAAACACGTGCCAGACGACCAGACCGATTACGACGAACAGGGTGATCAGGAAACCACCGATGTACCGAGGTCCCTGTGGGCTGTAGGAATTAAACAGCAGGATCAGCAGAACAAAATTTAGCGACAGACTGCTGCCGATGCGCTTCACTTGCGCGACTGCGTAAGCGATAAAACCGCAGAACTGTAGCGTCACGAAATCCGAGCACGATCGTACGTACTTCTGATGGAGACCCTCCGGATCGGAAGGGTCTTCGGTCATCTTTTCCTCGTAATTGAGCGATTCCCGCCACACGCGCCGGAGATCTCTGCGGTGGATCTCGGCGGCGATGTCGGCGCTGCGTATATGCAATTGCTCCATCTGATGCAATTTTCGAAACGCGTCCGATTCGACCTTGCCGGTGATACGGCAGAGGGTGAGTTCCAGCGCCGGCCGCAGTTTCACGGGCGACTTTTGGGGAGGCCCCTCGTGTGGTTCCTCTTTTCTTCCCTCTCGCTTTCCGAGGATCAGATCTCGGAGGCTGGTGAAATCGGCCTCCGCATCAGCCGCGCTTGGTGGCGGGTCCTGGGCAGCCGTTCCTTCCGTGTTTACCTGTGGCGCCTTGCTAACGGAGCCTCCGACGGCCGCCTCCAGCGCCTTGGTGGCCGGTTGTAATTGCAGCGCGAGACCCTGTTCCAGCTTTTTCAAAAGCACCATGCGGCTGTGAAGCGCATACAACATTTGCCGCTCGATGGATTCCTTTGAAACGGATCGAGTGAAGGCCCAGATAGGCCGGCGCGGCCAATCCCGGGCAATTCGTTCCACGGCGGCTTGCAACGGCAGGATCTGAATGAGATTCAGCAGTTTCTCCACGCATTGCCAGATCTTTCGCAGGTCGTACCAGTTAGTGGCCAGACAAAACAGAATTGCCGCGATCGCCGCAGCCAGCAGCCAGTTGTAGGCGGGCAGTTCAAAAGCTTTGAAATTGCTCGTCAGAATGATGAAGCTTAACCCCACAAACAGAGCACAGACCAGGAACCGCTCTGTCCAAGGTCCGATGCTTAGGGCCAGAGGAGCGGCGATCCGGCGCTCAATCGAGCGGTAGGCCTCCTGCAGCCTGACCTGATACTCAGTCACAGTGGAGGTGGTCGCAATGTTTAGACGCTGACGCCCATGCCCGGCGAGCGCATAGCGTTTGCAGTGAAATGCGGACATGCAAAAAAAGATGCCGCATGCGAGAACCCATGGCAGCGCGGGCGATGATCCTGAATAAAGCTCGAGCGCTCTAAATTGAAAGAAGCGGCCGGAATTGGGATGGGAGCAGAGGTCAGCCCAGCCAATGAGCGCGGCGACGAAAAAGGCGATCGGGAGCGCGCAGTACACGATGGCCAGGCCCATGCGCCACTTCCCGGCGTTCCGAATGGCGGTGCTCAGAAAACGCCGCCTTACAAAGAGAAGGTATGTAGAGTCAGGAGCGGACCCAGGAATCCTAATACTGAGAGACCCACGAGCAAGAACACGCGAAACCCTGTTGCCTCCGGCCCGCGGAAGAACGTTATCGCGGGGAACACCAGGATCCATTCGAGAGCGCTCAGGGCGAGACAGCCGGTCAGCAGCACCTGAAGTCTGGATTGATAACCATCGCTGAGAACCAACCACAGGGGTCGACCCACTCCCGCCCCGACATTCGCCCTGATCAACAGAAAGCAGACCAGCGCGAAGACGGAAACCATCAAGGCGGTCAGTAACCACCCGCGCGGTGGCAATTCCGCTGCGCCCAGCTCCTTCTCGCCGGGAGACGGCTTAAACCAACTCTGGTCGTAGCCGTTCCCGGAGATGGACGACCACGCGCCTTTAAAAAGATCGACAGGAAGAAACCCGAAGCGGTTCAACACCAGAACCCACATACCGGGAGAGCTTAGCCTCGACGCGTCCAATCGCGCGTAGCCTCGCAACTCGATCGGCGCCTTTCGGGGAACAGCACGCAGGTCTGCGAGCAGGAATTGCGTCACATTAAACAGCCCCTGCAAGGAGGCGTCCGGAAACATGATGTGGGCGGCCCGTTTATTAG
>JAVKSW010000107.1:0-7862 GCA_039583505.1 Bryobacteraceae bacterium
CCGATTCCACCGGTGTACGACGCGGACAAGGTGGTCGATGTGATTGTGAAGCTTGCTACCGATCCGGAAGACGAAGTTTCGGTGGGCGCGGCTGGAAAGTTCATGACATTTGCGCATCAGATGGCGCCGGGACTGGTCGAGGCGATGATGCGCAGAGAGACGCACAAGGCAGAATTTGAACAGGCCAAGCCGGCACAAGACACCTCGGGCGCTGTGAAGGAACCGACGGTAAGTGGAACGGCGGTGGGCGGCGGCTACGGCAAGACGAAGGGATAGAGTGATTGGCGGCGGATACGCCCTGATACTGGAGCTAGTCCGAAAGCCGGACTATTCGTCGCAACGGCCCGCAGGACGTATGGCCCTGTCGCTGCACAGTGCTCTGCAAGCAACGGCTTGTTCGGTCCACTTCTCTTTTGCAAAGCGAATCAATCCAGAGTCGAGCCTCCGCCGGATAACATACGATATCGCCGCTTCCCAATCCTGAGCGGCATCCAGGTAGCGACCCTCGCACATTGCGATCTCAGCTTGCACGGCATGGAGCGACCGTGGTCTCCGCAGCTTGCAACTCCGATCGCGCCAGATCCGAGCTTGATCCGGTCGTTTACGAATCCTCGCGCTGGCCGAAGCAGCTTCTAAATAGAGAACGTGACGGAATAACTTGCCACTTCCCAGCGATCGGGCAAGGGCGTTTTCTAAATGCTGGAGCGCCGCAGGTTCGCATCCCTCATCCACTCGCCGGTAGAAAGCCATCAACTGGCAATACGGAAACTCACGACCTTTGGCATCGATGGCGAGTAGGCGCTCAAACAGCTGTGCGTCCCACTCACGCGGGCGTAATCCTCGCACTTCTTCTGTCTGAAAACTTAGTAGCGCCATCCATGAGCGTGCCCGCTCCGGATCGCGAAGCAGCCCCAAGATCTGTGCGCCGTCGGACTTGTTCAGACCCGAGGAAAAAGGCAGCATGGTAAGCATCAGGGTGAGTAGCGCACACCAGAATAGTGTGCCCAGGCACTTCCAAGGGCCATTGCCGGAGTGGACGAAAGCCCATACACAGACGGCTGCCAAGGCAGCACTCGCAAGCGGGCCGGCCGCAATCATCCACGCGTACCTAGACGGATGGAAGTCGGCAGACCGCGTCAGCGGCTTGAAAAACCCGCCAGTCCAAATATGCCTGTCAAAACGAAAGGTCCAGTTGTTGCCAGACTTCATAAACACGAATCCACCGACCGCAATTCCGCCAGTATCTAAGCCAACCAGCTTGCCTGCAACGAGATGACCGAGCTCGTGCACAGCGATAGCAGCGTATAAGGCAGGAATAAAAAGCAGTCCGTTAAAGCCCGGCCAATCCCAACCAGGAAGCTTGTGCTGGTCTTCGAGAATGCCCACTGCCGCAATCGCCAGCCCAAGAATAAATCCGATCAGGGTGGGAAACCAAGGCCTGGATGGCTCCGGCACCCGCTGCTCCAGATCGAGAATGGGCGTTTCGGACACGGCGAAAGCATCATATCGGATTGAATGGTACGTTCCTGTTAGCTAACCGTGATGGCGGCGTGCCATAATTCTGGCGTGAGCGTTCGGACGACGATTGAAATTCCTGGCGATTTATATGAGGCGCTCCGGCATTGCGCCGCAACTGAGCAGACCTCCATACGCTCTTTGGTAATCGACGCGATTGAAGCAAAATTCAAGCGCAAGGAAAAGCGACAGCCGATGCTTAGCCCTCCGGTACCGGCGACCGGCAAACCTGGTCCTCTCTCTCCCGATACGGCAAACCCGTACGGCATCTCATTTGCTGGCCTAGGTGACTAACAATTTTCCAGCAGCAACACAGGTGTGATCGCGAGTGGAGTGGAACAGCCGCCTGACGAGGTCTCGAGCGCGGCGGAGGCGCCATGCATTTTGCCGTTGAAAACGTGCGGGTGAATGGAGACTTCGGCTTCCTTCATCTGCAGCTCGCCATACTGCAAAACGGGAACGACTTGCCGTCCCGAGCAGAGGCGCTCCTGCACAACGTAGGGCGAGCGAAGTGCGATGCGTAGCGCGTTTTCCCACGCGGACTGGGTCATCTCGGCACCCACAAAGGCGCGATGGTTGCCCCCATCTTCGTTCGGACGGAGCACCAGCTCCTCGCGCGTGCGGCGGATAAAATCGGGCAGATCGATGTCCTGGTCCTTATATTTCGTTTTCTTTTGAGCGACGATGCGAGTCCAGGGGACAAACGTGCGAATCAGCTTGCGGTCCGACAGCGGCAGGCTCGAGGTTAGGTTCTCGTCCGTCAGCAGATCGAATAACGACCGGCGCTGCGCGATCTCAGATCGAAAGTTGTTGACCACGCAGACGGCGCGGTCGCGGTAAGCCAGCAGCAGCGGGTGCGAAAGATCGAAGTGCGCCAGCAATTCGCGCGTAAGCAGACGCCGCAGGACCACATCGATCTCGAAATCGCCGGCGCGGAGCTTTCCACCGCGGTACTCTAACAGTTCGGGCGAGATCACGCGAGTGGGCGAGTCGTGCTCGCTGAATATTTCGGCCAGCAGTCGGCCCTCACTCGAATCGGAGCCGAATTGGTCGCCGAATTCAACGATCGCAAGATTAGGGCGATGCCGGCCGCCGAACTCTTTCCAGGCCTGCAGAACAGCGGCATGCAGCCGCTTGACCCCGCCGCCCACCTTCGAGAGCTTGTACCGGCCGCGCTTGAACGCCTTCAACATTGGTAAATCGAGGAAGAGGTCGGCCAGCAGCTCGGAGTACGCGAGCCCCCTGGGCTGACAGGTATCCAGGCCGCGTAAGCAGAGCGAGCCGTTTTCGAGATGCGCATCCATCCGCGAGGTGACGCTAAAGCGCGAGTAACCGGACGGCATGGCCGCCAGCATCTTCTCGGCCGGCAGCATTTGCAGACGGTTGAGGAGCGCCGGGGATTGGAGCGCAAGCGCCTCAACTTGGTCCAGCACGGCGGAGAGGTGCTCTGCCGCGCGGGTGAGCATCTCCAGCTGGCGCCGTGAGATAAACTGGGGGCGTAAAACGGACGAAACCAGGCGGCCCGAATCCGTTAAGCCGCGCTGCCGCATCTGTTCCTGGAGGTCTTCCGCCCAGGATAGGTCGCGGTACTCCGTCGCGAGGAGCTTATGGTAGCGGGCAATTGCCTCGCTAAGCTGGGCCATTTATCTACTTTCTTGAGACTAAGTATCACATGGTCATGCTCATTCTTGGAACAAATGGAATTAGAAATGTTCCCAGTACTCCTAAGCTTCCTGTAAACTGTTGATAATGCGGTCTAACTACTCAAATCGACTCGTATGCCACAAGCTTTGGAATTGACGCCGCAGGAGGCCTCGCGCCTCACCAAGGCCGAGGAAGCCATTTTGATCGATGTGCGGGAACCCGAGGAGTATGCGGTCGCACGAATCGATGGGGCGAGGCTGATCCCCATGCAAACGGTTCCCGCGGAACTGCAGAAGCTGGAAGCGTTGGCGGATGAATCCACACTGCTGGTGCTCTGTCATCACGGAGTGCGGAGTTTGCAGGTGGTCTCATGGCTGCGCGAGCATGGCGTCGAAAACTGCGCAAGCGTGACGGGCGGCATCGACCGTTGGAGCCGTGAGATCGATCCCAGCGTTCTCAGATATTGAGAGCGTCCCGATCTCTGTGATACCCAGCGCCAACCAAATTTCGATGGATGGTTTCCAGGCAGAATCCGCAATCACGGTGACGCATCTCGTCAAACGTTATGCAAAAGCGAAGACCAATGCAGTGGATGACGTTTCGTTCGAGGTGCGCAGGGGTGAGATTTTTGGACTGCTGGGGCCGAATGGAGCTGGCAAAACCACTACGATCGGAGTTTTGACGACGGCGATTGTTCCCACTTCCGGTGCGGCAGCAATTGGTGGCGTGGATGTCGCGCAGGACCCTATAGGCGTCAAACAGCGTATCGCGGTGGTGCCGCAGCAGAGCAATCTCGACCGAAGTCTGAAAGTGCGCGAGATTCTCACGTTTCATGCGGCTTACCACGGCGTAGGGCACCGCGAGCGGGAGCAACTGGCGGACAGCCTTCTCGATCAACTCGGGCTCGGAGACCGAAAAAACGCGAAAGTCAGCCAGTATTCGGGCGGCATGGTGCAGCGGCTGATGATTGCACGAGCACTGATGCACGAACCCCAGGTGCTGTTTCTCGATGAGCCGACGAATAACCTGGACCCTCAATCGCGCTTGTTTCTATGGGAGAAAATCCGCGAGTTGCACGCACGCGGTCTCAGCATTCTGCTGACCACGCATGACATGGAGGAAGCGGACCAGCTCTGCGATCGCATTGCAGTTATGGATCATGGGAAAATTCTCGTGAACGATTCGCCGGACGAGTTGAAGCGAACTTTGCCGGGAAACAGCGCGCTTGAACTGCTGACATTTACTACCAGCAACGAACACGCCCAGATCAGCCAGCGCATCTCCACGAGTTTGTCGTCGCTCCCGGGAACCGTCAAGGTTGATACGACCTCATCGGGAACTACTCCCGAGGAGCTGGGATTTTACACGCATAAACTTTTTGGCGATAACGTGCATTCGTTGATCGGCAGCGCCGCCCAGGCGATCGCCGAAGCCGGTGCGGAAGTCCGCAATGTCAGCGTGAAGAAGCCGTCTCTCGAGGAAGTTTTTCTCGCGCTTACCGGGAGGCATCTGCGTTGACGCGAAGCGACCAGCACACCGGCTCGCGAAACTCACTGGCATTCGCCGCGTTTCTGGCCACCTTTCACCGCGACCTGGTGGTGACGGGGCGCGAGTTTATTCCATTTCTACTGCAGGCGTTGATGCAGCCCTTATTCTTCCTGTTTATCTTCGGCAAGGTGTTGCCCGGCATTGGGCTCGCTGCTCCGAATTTTGCCGCTCTCATGCTACCGGGCATAGTGGCGCTCACCGGCATGATTGCGGCCATGCAGGGCGTGACACTGCCGCTGGTCCTCGATCTTGGATTCGCCCGCGAGATAGACGACCGGTTGCTCGCGCCCATGCCGGTCTGGTTTGTATCGCTAGAGAAGGTCTTGTTCGGAGCAGTCCGCGGTGCTATCGCCAGTTCCGTGATTTTTCCTCTCGGTTGGCTGATTCTCGGCAGCGGGTTCGAGGTTCGAACCGACCGGTTCTTCATTCTCATCGCTATGGTGTCCCTGACTGCTCTGGTGGGATCCACGGTTGGCCTGCTTATGGGAACGATCATAAAGCCCGACCAGATCAGCCTGATGTTCACACTCATCTTCACGCCCCTGCTCTTCACCGGCTGCACCTACTATCCTTGGGGAGCACTCCGTAACATCCGCTGGTTCCAGATCTTCACGATGATCAATCCGCTCACATACGCCGCCGAAGGTCTCCGGTACGCGATGGTGCCGCCTATAGCTGGAAAAGACTTTCCCACTCTGCCGCTGTTCTGGATTCTGTTTGCTTTAATTACATCCGTGGTCGTCGTGTTCCTGCTGGGAACTCGAACTTTTAGAGGACGCGTCGTCACCTAACTACTTTTCGAGCGCTTACTGATGACGTAGGGCTTCGACGGGATTCAAGCGTGAGGCGCGCCGAGCGGGAATGAAGCATGCCAGCGCAGCAACACTCAATAGGACCGCGGAGGTTCCGAGATACACGAGCGGATCGAGGGCTCGCACCTCAAAAAGCAGGTTCTGGATCACTCGCGCGGAAGCCACCGCGGCAACCAAGCCGGCCATCATGCCCGCCAGAACGGGCGACATGCCGCTTCGCAGGCTCATATTGAGGATCTGGGTGGGAACAGCGCCGAGTGCCATGCGCAGGCCAATTTCCGAAGTGCGCCGACCGGCGGTGAACGCCAGCACGCCGTAGACGCCCAGGCTAGCGAGCAGCAGCGCGACAGCAGCGAAACCGACCAGCAGCACCAGTTGAAATCGCTTCTGAGAAAGTGAATCCGCGATGACTTCGCGCATCGTCTGGCTGTAAGGAATGGTGGCTTCCGGTTCACGTTGCAGGATGGCGCGGCGGATGGCGGAAGAAAGACTCGCGGGTTCATTCGCCGTGCGCACTACGAGAGACATTGCGGACTCGGTGTGCTGCCAATCCGGGAAGTAGATCATCATCGTGGGAGCTTGTGTCAGGGAGCCCGCATGAACGGCGCCCACGACGCCGACAACTCTCAGCAACTGATCGTTACCGTACATTTTGAGCGCCCGGCCCACTGCGCTTTCGCCCCGCCAGAGATGTGCCGCAAGATTGGCGCTGATGACCACCTCGCTCGCTTCTCCGTCGCGCTGTTCGAAGACACGGCCGTCCTTCAACGGTATGCCGGCGGCCTTAAAGTAATCGCTGCTCGCGTAACGGTAATTCGTCATGGGCCATTGCGTGACCGGCGGTATGGGACGGTCTGCCGCGGTCGCCGGACCGTTGTTGTTTTCTCCCGTAAGGGGTAAGTCCGAAACATAGCCGGCGGCTTCCACGCCCGGCATCGCGCTCACCTGTTCTCTCAGCCGCTGGTAGAAAGAGGTCATCTGCATTTGCTCGCGATATTTATCCGGTGGGAGATTGATGCGCACAGTCAGCAAGTGATGGACGTCAAGGCCGGGGTTTACGCCCAGGATGGTGACGAAGCTGCGAAGCAGCAAGCCGGCTGAGAGCAGCAGCACGGTGCTGAGCGCGACCTCGGCCGCAACCAGCATCTGGCCCGCCCAGCGGCCTTTGCGGCCTTCCGTCGCGTTGCGGCTCCCGGATTGCAGCGCCTCTTGCGGATCGATTTTGGCGGAGTGCCAAGCCGGCCACAAACCAAACAGAAGCGCGCTTGCAACCGACAAGGCGAGCGCAAACGCAAGAGCGGCGGGGTCCAGGGTTAGCTCGTCGATGCGTGGAAGATCGAACGGAGCTTTCAGCCGTACCAGCCGCAAAAACCAGACCGCCACGAGCGAGCCGAAGAGGGCTCCCACGCAGGAGAGCAACAAGCTTTCGAGCAACGCTCCGCCGAGCAGGTCGCGAACACGCGCGCCAACCGCCAGGCGAATAGCCCATTCACGCCGCTGCGCGACCGCCCGGACCGACATCAGGTTCATCAGATTAATGCAAACGATCAGCATGACGGCACAAACCGCCGCCATGAGGATCAGCAACGGCAAGCGCACTTCTTGCGCCATGGCCTGCTGCAGAGGACGAACAACGGGATCAAACTCCACCGGCTCCGGGTAGCGTTTCGCGATCACTTTTTCGAGAGCGGTGATATCCGCCAGCGCCTGGGCTGGCGTTGCGCCGGGCTTCAGACGTGCAATGGGAAGATAGTTCTCGTTACCCAGCGGACTTGCCAGGTCGTCTTTGCTGAAGACGAGCGGCCGCCAATATTCAGTGTGTTCGGGGAGTTGCTCCACTTCCGAGAGCTGGCGTCCTCGCGGAACGGGAAAGCTGGCGGGCATGACGCCCACTACCTGAAGGGACCGCCCGTCGAGCCGGATCTTTTGCGTGAGAATGTCTTTCCGTCCGGCGAACTTTTCCTGCCACAAATGATTGCTGATCACGACAACGCTATCGCGACCTGGTTCATCCTCGCCTTTTGCCAATCCCCTGCCTACGGACGGGAGAATTCCCAAGAGCTGAAAGAAGTTGGCTGAGACGCGGAGGCCGCCGACCTGCTGCGCTTCACCCGCGCCCGTCAGAATGCTGGAGTCCGGCCGCAGCATGGTGATCTCTTCGATGGTGCGGGAATGCTCGCGAAACAGCAGGTAATGCTGTGCGTTGACTGGGATAGTGGAAAAGTATTTCGAGAACTGAGGCACGCGGAAGGTGATGGTGACCAGGCGTTCGGGGTCGCGATAGGCGAGCGGTTTCAGCAGCACGGTTCGCGTAATGCTGAACATCGCTGTGGTGGCGCCGAT
>JAVKSW010000108.1:0-7780 GCA_039583505.1 Bryobacteraceae bacterium
CCCAGAACCAGACCGGCAGGTGCAAGAGCCAGCTCTCCGCCGCGATACCGGCTAGCAGGGCGCCCAGGCAGGCGAAGGCCAAACCAGGGCGGAACAAAAACCCGAACAAAGCCGCCGCATAGATAAGGTAAGCCGATGCACCGCCGTTGAAAGGACAATACGCAAATCCCAGTACTGCGATGGCGATGACGGACCGCACCGCAAGGCGGCCTCCGCGCCAGCACGCAAAATACAGTGGTAGGAAGACCGCTACCGAGCCCAGTGCCGGAAGCCACTGATGCCAACCCGCACGATTTGCAATCGGCTGTACAAAGACGAACCCGATATAGAACAGGTACAGGAACGGTGCCCATCCTGCTTTGCCACCGGGGATCGAAAAGCGGCGCATGGCTGTTTTTAGAGTAAGCCGTTGTTGCGCGATGCGTCGCGTCGCTGTAGCAGGGCGGCAAGTCCGATAAAGACCAGCGTGAACGCCGCGAGCGCTTCCCAATGCGCCAACGTGCCATTGTTTCGATCTCCGCGAACTACTGCGATAGAGAGCTCGCTGAGATGGTATGTAGGCAAAAACGGCGCTATCTGCCGGACAACTTTCGGCAGGAATTGGAACGGCATCCACAATCCCGAACAGAAGGACATGGGCAAGTAGATCATGTTCACGAAAGAGGGCGCCGACGTTGCATTGGCGAGATATCCCAGTACCAGCCCGAATGCTCCGAAGGGAATTGCGCCGGCAATGAGAACTGCAAACAGCCGCAGAACGTCAAGAAGCGATAGCTGAACATGGCCAAAACCGAAGCCCAGCGCGAGCAGCAGCGCGATGTAAACGATGCTGAATAGGATGCATGCGATGAGCTTTGCAACGAAGTAAGCCGCTGGCGGCATGGGGCTCGCCTGCTTCAGTTCAAGCCAGCCCAGTCCCCGCTCAATTGCCAGGCTGACCGCGAATCCGAACAGACAAACACCGCCCACGCCAAATACGCCATAAGTGGCGAGCAAGTAGGTGGACATTCGAATAGGTCCGAAACTCTGGTTCATGAGAAGTCCGAACAGGACATAGAACATGAGCGGAAAACCGAGCGTTCCCAGCACAAACGCTCGCACCCGAAGGCGCCTTACGAATTCGTATTTCGCTTCTTTGAAATAGATGGTGGCGGTCATCGCGGTTCTCCTTCGTCGCCCGTTAAAGCCAGAAAAGCATCTTCGAGGGAGGCGTTTTGCTTCATTTCGGCAGGAGTGCCGTTCGCGATCACGCGACCGTGGTTGATCACCACGATGCGATTGGCGAGCGCATCCGCTTCCTCCAGGTAATGCGTGGTCAATAGGATGCTCTTGCCCTGCGCGACCAGGGCGCGAATCTGCTTCCAGAGGCCGCGACGCGCTTGTACATCGAGTCCCACGGTTGGCTCGTCCAAAAACAGCAGATCCGGATTGCCGCAGATTGCGAGGGCAAACAGGACGCGCTGCTTTTGGCCTCCGGAGAGCTCGCCAAACAGCCGGTTCTCTATCCCTTCAAGGCCCGCTACGCCGACAACTTCCGCCATCGGCAACGGATGCGGGTAGTATGACGAGAACAGGTCGATGTGTTCGCGGACGCGCAATGTTTCCGGAACACGGGTGACCTGCAACATCGCTCCCGTGCGCTGCCGATGGCTGGCTTCGCGCGGATCGCGCCCGAATACGCGAACCGTACCCGCATCCGCTCTCAGCAGCCCGAGCATGAGTTTCAAAGCCGTGGTTTTGCCCGCGCCATTCGGCCCAAGTAAGGCGACCAGCTCTCCGCGGCCGATGCTGAGGTCGGCGGCGTCGAGAGCTATTTGCGAGCCATACGTTTTCGTTACGGACCGGAGAGCGGCAGCTTCGGTTGCGACGTTTGGCGGCGCTGCCGATTCGGCCTGGCATTCGATTGCAGAGATCATAATTTTTCCTTCTATTGCGATGTTGCTCGAATGCGGAGACGCGTGCCAGTGAAGAGAGTCAATGAAATCACATGACAACTGTCATCTCTGCGCGCGTATTACCATCGTCTGAGTCGCATTGAATGTTGGAGCTCTCCGGCCAGACACTCACAGTCGAGCAAATTGCCGCCGTTGCGAGCGGAAAAGTGACTTTGGCTCTGTCGCAGGAAGCGCGCAGGCGTATTCGGGCTTCTCGCGATGTGGTCGAAGCGGTTATCCGCGAAGGGCGAATCGTTTACGGCGTGAATACCGGCTTCGGGAAGTTGTCCGACGTTCACATTCCGGAATCGGAATTGGAACTGCTGCAACTCAACCTGGTTCGCAGCCACTCCTGCGGGCTTGGGGACCCGCTGCCCGAGCCCGAAGTTCGCGCCATGATGTTGCTGCGCGCCAACGTTCTCGCTTTGGGAAACAGCGGCTGCCGGGTTGAACTTGTCGACACGTTGCTCAGCATGCTCGAGCGGGCGGTCCACCCGGTTATTCCCCATAAAGGATCTGTGGGGGCAAGCGGTGATCTGGCGCCACTCGCGCACTTGGCGCTATCGATGATTGGCGAAGGCGAATCCTGGTACGGCGGCGCGCGGCTAGGCGGGGCCGAGGCGCTGCGGCAGGCGGGGATTGCGCCGGTTCGCCTCGCAGCCAAGGAGGGTCTGGCCCTGCTGAATGGAACGCAGGCCATGGCTGCGGTGGGAGCGCTCGCGATTTACCGCGGCCGGCGCGTGGTTGCGCTTGCGGACCTCGCGGGAGCGATGACTCTGGAAGCGCTGCGCGGCACCCCCGTCGCCTTCGATGAGCGGATTCATCGAGCGCGGCCGCACACGGGCCAGCTCACCTCAGCCGCTCATCTTCGCTCGCTGCTGGCTGAAAGCGAGATCCGGGTTTCGCATCTCACCAACGATTCGCGCGTGCAGGACGCCTACAGCTTGCGCTGCATGCCGCAAGTGCATGGGGCCGTGCGGAGCGCCCTCGAGCATGCCCGGGCCGTGGTCGAGATCGAAAGCGGTTCAGCAACGGATAACCCGCTGGTTTTCGCCGACGCTGGAGACGTGTTGAGCGGTGGGAATTTTCACGGTGCGCCGCTGGCGATGGTTTTCGATTATGCGGCGATTGCGTTAACCGATTTGATGAGCATCGGCGAGCGGCGCATCGATCGCCTGGTGAATCCGAACGTGAACGAAGGCCTGCCGCCGTTTCTCTGTTCTCACCCGGGACTTTCATCGGGCTACATGATCGCCCAAATCTGTGCTGTTTCGCTTTTAAGTGAAGCCAAGGTGCTGGCGCATCCGGCGAGTATCGACAACGTGCCGACATCGGGTGATAAAGAAGATCATGTGTCTATGGGCATGACGGCGGCCGTCAAGCTGCGGCAGATTGTCACGAACGCAGAACAGGTGCTTGCCATCGAGTTGCTCGCTGCCGCGGAAGGGCTCGACTACAGAGCCCCGCTGCGCTCTTCGAGACGAATTGAATCAGCGCGCCAGGTGATCCGCGGTATCGTGCCACGCTTGACTGCAGACCGGCCGCTTTCGAAGGACATTCAGGCCCTCGCAGACGCGATTCAGAGCGGAGATTTCGATGAATTCGTGCATTAGAAAAGGAGGCGGTGCGTGACCCAAACAACCGCGGCCATCAGAGCGCCACGTGGAACCGCCTTGACTTGCAAAGGCTGGCAGCAGGAAGCGGCGATGCGCATGCTGATGAATAACCTGGATCCGGATGTCGCCGAAAGACCCGAGGATCTGGTTGTCTATGGCGGCACAGGACAGGCAGCGCGGAATTGGGAATGCTTTCACGCGATTGTTCGTGCTCTGCGGAGCCTGGAAAATGAGGAAACCCTGCTGGTGCAATCGGGAAAGCCGGTCGGTATCTTCCGAACGCATTCAGAAGCGCCACGAGTCTTAATCGCCAACGCGAACCTGGTCGGGAAATGGTCGAACTGGGAGGAATTTCACCGCCTGGAAAAACTCGGACTAACGATGTACGGTCAGATGACCGCGGGGTCATGGATCTACATCGGAAGCCAGGGCATTCTTCAAGGGACGTATGAGACGTTTGCCGCCGCAGGGCGAAAGCATTTTCGAGGCGATTTGGGCGGCAAACTGATCGTCTCGGGCGGAATGGGCGGAATGGGCGGAGCACAGCCGCTGGCAGCTACCATGGCCGGCGCCTGCTTTCTTGGTATTGACGTCGATCCGGCGCGTATCGAGAAGCGCGTTCGCAGCGGCTATTGCGATCGACTGGTGAGCAGCTTGGATGAGGCGCTTCGCCTGCTCGCTAAGGCGCGAAAGCAGGGTCAGGCGATTTCAGTAGGTTTGGTTGCAAACTGCGCCGATATCGTGCCGGAGCTTGCAGCGCGGAAAATCATTCCGGACATCATTACCGATCAAACCAGCGCGCATGATCCGTTGAACGGATACGTGCCGAATGGGATGACGCTCGAAGCGGCAGGCGCGCTTCGGCAACGTGATCCGGAGGAATACGTGCGGCGTTCTCTGGAAGCCATGGCGCGGCACGTCGAAGGCATGCTCGCGCTCCAGCGGGCGGGCGCAGTGGCATTCGATTACGGCAACAACATCCGGGCACACGCCCAAAGCGCGGGAGCCCGGAATGCATTCGATATTCCCGGCTTTGTTCCCGAATATATCCGGCCGCTTTTTTGCGAAGGACGGGGGCCGTTCCGCTGGGTGGCGCTCTCCGGCGATGCCGAAGACATTCGCAGGACCGATCGCCTGCTTCTCGACATGTTTTCTCATAATCAGGATCTGGTGCGCTGGATTCGGCTGGCAGGCGAACGGATTCAGTTCCAAGGTTTGCCTGCGCGGATCTGCTGGCTCGGCTATGGCGAACGTGCGGAATTCGGGCTGGCGATGAATGCGCTGGTTCGCTCCGGTGAAATCAAAGCTCCCATCGTCATCGGGCGCGACCACCTGGATGCGGGCTCGGTTGCGTCGCCCTACCGCGAGACAGAAGCGATGCGCGACGGCTCCGACGCGATCTCGGATTGGCCGCTTCTGAACGCGTTGGTGAACACAGCCGCGGGAGCATCGTGGGTTTCAATTCATAACGGAGGCGGCGTTGGGATTGGCTACGCCGAGCACGCGGGAATGGTGGTGGTGGCGGACGGGTCTGCCGAAAGCGAGCGGCGACTGGAGCGAGTGCTCACCACCGATCCTGGGACCGGAATCATGCGCCACGTCGATGCTGGATATCAAAAGGCCATCGATGTCGCGCGACAAAAAGGCGTCAAGATTCCGATGGCCCAATAGATTCCGATGGCCCAATAGATGCGAAGCGAATGCGCGTGCCTGGCCGTCGTCAACTGCGCCCAACTGGTCACGCTGGCGGGTCCTGCTCGCCCGCGCGTGCGCGATGAACTGACCCAGTTGGCGATCGTCGCGAACGGAGGAATGCTGATTCGCGATGGCCGCATCACGGCTGTTGGAGCTACGCGGAACATCCAACGGAAGATCACTACCGAGTACGAAGTAGTGGATGCCGCGGGTTGCGTCGTCCTTCCTGGGTTCGTGGACGCGCATACGCACGCGGTGTTTGCGGGAACGCGAGTGGACGAATATGAGCTTCGGGCGAGTGGCGCCACCTACGAACAAATTGCGGAAGCCGGTGGCGGGATTCGCTCGACGGTCCGAAAAACGCGTGCCGCGTCCGAAGATGACCTGTTCGAGGTGTCGCGCAGGTACTCGCAGTGGTTCCTGCGATCCGGGACAACGACGGTCGAGGCGAAATCGGGCTACGGACTGTCGGTTGACGACGAGCTGAAGATGCTTCGAGTGATTCGCCGCGTCGGCTACGTACCGACATTTCTGGGCGCGCACGAGATTCCCGACGAGTTTCGCGGGAACAGCAACGAATATGTCGAGCTGATCTTAAAGGAGATGCTTCCCGCGGTCGCCGAGCAGCAATTGGCGGAATACTGCGATGTGTTCTGTGAACCGACGGTATTCGATGTTGCGACGTCGCGAAGAATTTTGTGCCGGGCTCGCGAGCTCGGCCTCAAGCTGCGCGTGCACGCCGACCAGTTGTTCCGATCCGGTGGGGCGGAAATGGCGGCCGAAATGGGTGCCGTCACGGCGGATCACCTGGAGCAGACTGACGATCGCGGCATTGAGGCGCTTGCGACTGCCAAAGTACAGCCGGTGCTGCTTCCGGCCTCGGTTTACAACTTGGGCAAAGATCGGTTTGCATCCGCGCGTAAAATGATCGAGGCGGGGCTCGGGATTGTGCTCGCAACCGATTTCAATCCTGGCTCGTCGCCGGCGGCATCGATGGCGTTCGTGCTCTCGCTCGCTTCAACGCACATGCGCATGACGCCCGCGGAAGCGATTACGGCAGCCACCATCAATGCGGCGTATAGCTTGGACCGCGGCCGCGAGATCGGCTCACTCGAGGCGGGGAAACGCGCGAACTTCGTGGTCCACAATTGCCGCGATTACCGCGAAATTGCCTACTTTGTCGGAATTGAGCCTGCGCGTTCGGTGTTCGTAGACGGGGAATTGATGTATGAGCGGACGTGAAACCGGCTGGACCGCCGACTTTGTCTACCGCAACGGTGGATTTGAAAGCGGCGTAGCCATGTTCGCCGATGAAGCCGGCCGGATCACACGCTTGTCCCGCGAGCCAAGCGACTTGGCGCAAGCCCGCAGATTCTCAAATCGCGTGATTCTCCCCGGTCTGGTGAATGCACATTCGCATTCGTTTCAGCGGGCGATCCGAGGCCGCACGGAAGAGCGCGGTGGCGCTGGTCAAGATACCTTCTGGACGTGGCGGGAACGGATGTATCGTGCTGCGAATCGTCTCTCGCCGGAAGATGTTTACGATGTTGCGAGAATGGCATTTTTTGAGATGCTGTGTTCGGGAGTTACGAGCGTCGGTGAGTTCCACTACCTGCACAACGCTCTGGATGGAACCCGCTACGACGATCCGAATCTGCTTGCGCTCCATGTGGTTGGCGCGGCGCGCGAAACAGGGATACGGATCGTACTGCTACGCACGGCCTATTTGCGCGCGGGTTATCAAAAAGCAGCGAATCCTTTGCAGGCTCGCTTTATCACGCCATCCGCGGACACCTTTCTCGCCGATACCGAGGCCTTGCGCAACTGCGCGGCCGTGGGTATCGCGCCGCACAGTGTTCGCGCATTGCCGATCGATTACCTGCGGGAGATTGTCCGTTACGCGCACGCGAGCGATCTGCCCGTTCACATGCACGTTGCGGAGCAACCGGCGGAAGTGGACGAATGCATCGCGGAGTACGGCCGCCGACCGGTGCAACTGCTCACCGACGAACTGATTGTCGATTCGTCTTTCACGGCTGTTCATGGGATTTATGTGACCGAGGAAGAGATTCAGTCGCTGGGCGAAGCCAGGGCCACGGTTTGCGCGTGCCCGACGACGGAGCGCAACCTCGGAGACGGCGCCGTTCCGGCAGACCGGTTGATGGCGGCCGGGGCCGGAATCTGTTTCGGATCGGACAGCAACGTGCAGATCGATGTTTTGGAAGATGCTCGCTGCTTGGAGTATCACCTGCGCATGAAGAGATTGGAGAGGGCCGTGCTCGCGCCCGAACGACTTCTTGTCGCGGCGACGGAAAGTGGCGCAGCGGCTCTCGGGATGAATGGAGGAAGTTTAGAGGCCGGTCGCCCTGCGGATTTCTTTACGCTGGATCTGAACGATGCATCCATCGCGGGCGCCGACGAGCAATCGCTGCTCGCTAACATTGTTTTTTCGACTAATCGAACTGCCATCCGGGATGTGTTTGTTAACGGCGCGCAGGTTATCCGCGACGGCCGGCATGCGCTCGAAGAAGAGAT
>JAVKSW010000109.1:0-7755 GCA_039583505.1 Bryobacteraceae bacterium
CAGAGTTTCTTATTGATCGGTAACCAGATATTCCAAAGCAGACCGGCGACAAGCAGGCACGCGCCGATCAGAAAAAGGCGGTTCCTGCGAACTGGCATCGGTAGAGGGAGGCGGAGGACATGACCGGCCATTACGCCCAGAAGAGTGGTTGCTATAGCGGGCAAGGTGCTGACGATGCCCTCAGGATCCCAAGTGCGCGTAGAGGCGTAATTGTGCGTGCCGAGTACAATGCGGTCTACGTAATGGGCGAAATTACCTTCCACGCTTAAGTTCCCGGCGCCATAACCCGGTACCGGAATCAGCGTCATCATCATCCAATAACAGGCGAATAGCAGCAGAATGAGAGCGATCTGCATGCGAACGCCTGTATAGAGATAGATCAGCGATGCGATCAGGTAACAGATGGCGATACGCTGCAAGACGCCGAGCAGCCTCTGGTGCGAAATGCTCATGGCCGGGTAAACGTAGATGAGCAGTCCAAGAACGTACAGAATCGTTGTGCGACGGAAGATCTTGGGCAACAGCTGGGCAGGCGAGTCTCCGAACTTCAGCCTTCTGCCTAAGGACAGCGTGATGGCAACTCCGACGATCCATAGAAAGGATGGAAAGACGCAGTCGGTCAGTGTCCAGCCATTCCATGGCGAGTGCTGCAACTGGCGATAGGAAACAGAACCGCCGGCATTGTTCACCAACACCATAAAGAGGATAGTGACGCCCCGGAAGACGTCGAGCGACAGCAAGCGCTGTTCAGGTTTGATAGATGCGAGTGGCATGAGCGACAGATGATTCAGCACAGCCTTGCGCTTCGTCCTACAATGTCGTAGTCAGCGCACCTGAGGGGAGCGGCGACTTCAGGATAAAACATGAAATCGAGAATCAGTTTTGTACATGTGCTCGCGCCGGTGCTCACGCTGATGGGCGCAGCGTCAACGATGGCGCAACCGGCCGGGGCGGGACGCAATGTTCCTCCGCCCAGGCCCAAAGGCACATGCGACATCTACGCCGCCGCGGGCGATGCCTGCGTGGCCGCGCACAGCACTACGCGCGCGCTGTATGCCTCCTATAACGGCCCGCTCTACCAGGTCCTGCGCCAGTCGGACGGCAAGACTTTGGACATCGGTGTGGTTCAGCCTGCGGCGGCGCCTTATGCGGATGCGGGTGGATACGCGGATGCAGCCGCGCAGGATAAGTTCTGCGCGAATACGTATTGCTGGATCGCCAGGATCTACGACCAGTCGCCCAAGCACAACGACCTGACACAGGCACCGCGCGGCGGATTCAGCGGCCCGGCCATGGGTGGGTTTAACAACCTTCCGCTCGCCGACATGGCGCCGATTACGATCATGGGCCACAAGGTATACGGCGTCTTCATCGTGCCGGGCATGGGCCTGCGCCAGGACGATGCAAAAGGAACGGCGGTGGACGATCAGGCTGAAGGGCAGTACTGGGTGGTAAACGGCCATCACTTCAACTCCGGCTGCTGCTTCGACTATGGGAACGCGGAGATCGACAGCCGCGACGACGACAACGGCACGATGGAAACCGCCTACTTTGGCAGCGCGACGCCGTGGTATAGCGGTCGTGGCTCGGGGCCGTGGATTATGACAGACCAGGAGAACAACCTGGTTGGCTGCGTGAACCCGGATGGATCGAAAGGCTGCCCCAACCTGCCGAGCATCACGTGGCGATTCGTGACCGCGGTGGCGAAGGGCGAACCCCACCACTGGACCTCCCTGGGAGGTGACGCGCAGAAGGGCGCTCTGACGGCGATGTTCGACGGCTCGCGTGTAAATGCCACGTATGACCCGATGCGAAAGCAGGGGGCCATTCTGCTCGGCAACGGCGGCGACAACAGTAACAGCTCGCAGGGAACTTTCTATGAGGGCGCGATGACCGCCGCGGGCACATTTCCGAGCGATGCGACCGATCAGCGGGTGCAGGCCAACATTGTGGCTGCCCATTACAACGTGGCTCCGCTACGCCTGGCGCCTGCGTCGGCAACGGCAATGCCGCCGGGAATGCAGACCTTCTCACCGGGTTCTTCGCAGGACACCACTCTGAAATTCACGAACACGACGGGTGCGCCCGCGACAGGCGTGATGTTGAGCATTTCCTTGGGGAGCAAGAAGTGGGGTTCCTCTGTTGCCGGCCCGATTGCTCCCGGCGCGAGCGTAAGCGCCACGTTCAAGGTAACCTCGGGGCTGCCGGCCTTCAACGGCGACCTGGTGGGCAACGCTTCGTGGACGAATCAGACCAGCGGCAAAAAGCAATCGCAGACAACGGCCGAGAAGGTGCGTAACGTCAGCCCAGTCAGGATCAACGAGTTTCGTATCAGCTCAGGCAATCCAGCCAACGCGACGGACTCGTTCATCGAGCTCTACAACGCCGGGTCCCACAGCGTCGACATTTCCAACTGGACACTGACCGAGCACCCGACGCAACAGGCCATCTTCTCGACGATCAAAATTCCGTCGGGTACAAAGCTCGCGGCGGCCGGCTTCTACCTGCTCGGGCTTTCCAACTCCGGCCTGGCGATGCCGGCGCGCACGGGCGATAGCACGATTTACGTGAGGAGCACAACCGGCATGTCGCCGGGCGATAAGGTCAGCATCGGCACGGGCGTGAATGCAGAGGCGCGCAAGATTGCAGGTATCGGAACGGCCGCAACCAACCATACAACGCTGTGGGAACCGTTGCCCGATGGTCCGGTGATCACGATTCCCGTTGGCTCGACCAACGTGCCTGTCACGGAGGCGACGGGCTTCGCAGCCGGCGAGAAGATTGCGATCGGCTACGGCGCGATTTACCCCGCGACCGCGCAGGCGGAGGAGAACTACGAGGTGGCGACGGTCACCGCGGTTGGCAAGCAAGGCACGCAAGCTTATCTGGGAGCAGACGCGGCTGCCGGCGCGACCAATATCCAGGTGACGTCGGTGTCGGACATTTCGGTTGGCGACAAGATCAGGCTGGACATCGACAGCGTGGGCCATGGGATGGAGACGGTCACGGTCACGCGCCTGGGCGCGGCCGTGCGGCGCACGAAGCTGCTGGCACGAGCGAGCGCCGGCGCGACGAATGTCAAAGTTCGCAACGTGAACGGCTTCGCGGCCGGCGACAAGCTGACGATTGGCACTCCGGCGAACAAGAACACGGTCACCATCACCGCTGTGGGAACCGCGGGACCGAACGGCACGGGCGTAGACTTTGCGCCGGCGCTCGCCGCGGCACATGCTGCCGGCGAGGATGCGGTGGTTCCGGGCACGGGCCTCGACCTCGCCGCGCCATTGAAGTTCAATCACGCAGCCAACCTCCCCTTTAGCGATCGGGGAACGGGAATCAGCTTCGCACCGGCGACGGCCTTTGCTCATTCGAGTAACGAACCCGTCCAGGCGGTCGGCAGCGGCGTCACGCTCGATCGTCCGCTGACAAACAGCCATTCGACCGACGCGGTTGTGCGGGACGCCGCGGTCACGATGGCGGGCTACCAAGGGAAGCCGGCACCCAATCAGTGGTTCGGGGGCCCCGAGTTCATCACCAAAGCGGTCGCATTCGGGCGGCTCACCGTCACCTTTAAACAGGGCAACATGGTACTACGCGACGCCTCTGGCCTAGTTGTCGACAGCCTCAACTACGGGGGCGTGGTCGACCCATGGTCCGCCGAAGGTTACCAAGGCACCTCAGGAGGGGAGCAGAGTGGTTGCCACGCGCCCACGCCGGGTGCAGCTATTAGCTACGGGCCGACCGCTGCAGCTGCAGCCGACACCAATACGAGCGCGGGCCGCTTCCCCGACGGCGCCGATACCGACAGCAACTGCAACGATTTCGAGACGCAGGCCGCTGCGACTCTGTCGGCCGCTTCAAACGCGGGCGCGACGAACATCAGGGTTGACAGCGTGGAAGGCTTCAATGCTGGTCAGAAAATTATGATCGATACGGGCGCGAACCTCGAGCCAGCCGTCATCGCGAAGGTGGGGACGGCCGGCGCGACCACCGTGAGCACATCCATCGAAGCGGGCGCGACCGCAATCCCTGTCGCCGGCGCGATTGGCTTTCGCAACGGCGAGACCATCACCATCGGCAGCGGTACAGACTCTGAAGCGGCGGTCATAGCATCCGTCCGGAGATTTGGCGCCACCTCAATCACCCTTTCCGCGCCGCTGACACGTGCTCACGCAGCCGGTGGACAGGTCTCCGGTACTGGCATCACGCTCACGTCTGCCTTAACCCGGGCGCATGCGGTCGGGGCGCGGGTTACCGATAACGTTCCCACGCCCGGTGCGCCTAACCGCTATTACAGAAAACGTCCTTGAAGGTGTTTGTGGAACTGAATGGGACAGCAGAATCTCGAGGATCGAGGACAACGCCCGCCACGATTTGAATCAGTGCAATTCGCCTTATAAGCCTGCGCAGCACGATAAATGAGTTTGCGACTGTGCTTAGCATCTCGGAATAATGGCGCCGGCATTTCCTCAATTCGAAGAGCCGAAGCAGGAATTTGCGAATTTCGCCAGTGATCTGCGCGACGGAGAATAGATCGTCAGCCGGGCGAATGACGAGAGCTTCTAAAGCGAAGACCCCGACCTGCTGGGCGTCCGTGCAAGGAGAGCCGATTGGGACTGATAGACGCTGTGGCCTTGTGAATGAGCCGGCGCGACAGGGATTGGGGAGTGAGCAGGAGCAGATCGCCGGGTCATTGTCGATAAGATCATAGCGTCAGGCAGGATCTATCCTCAACGGCCACATATCAGGGGCGCGTAGTTGTGCAGCAACTTGAAAGCAGACAGATAGATTGGGGACCGAGGCTGATTTGCACGGGAGTAATCCAGCCGAGTCCTGAATACTCGATCATGGCGAAAACGCCTGTGACCCAGACCAATGCCTGGCCTCGTGCAGCTTCTTGGCGGTATCGAAACGCATGAGGACCTGGACACCCCACAGCTCGCACGGATACAATGACGTCCAAACGGAAATAAGTTCCCGAAGCTCCGCACACCGCCAACAAACAAGAAGAGCTCGCGGAGACTGGTGGTTGACAAAAAACATCGGCAAGCACTACAGTGCACACGCATGTCTTTTACTACGTTGAAGCGAAGCTCCAGGAGCGTCGGGCTTGCGGATCAAACCGCTGTCACAATCGGGAAGGAGGCCCGCCTAATGTTCACGGCGGGCCTGTCTCGTGCTATCGCGGCTCTTAAGGCTACACACTGCTTGATGCAATATGATTTCGACGAACGAATGCTTCGCCTCAAGCTGTTAAAAACGCCCGGGAACAACCCGGACGTTTACAAACTCACGAGGGCACGCGGTCGCGACACCAAACATTTCAGCGTCTCAGCGAAAACAGCGCTGAACCAGATTGGGTATGACTATTCAACGCGCAAGACGTACGAGGCGCACATTGACCCGAAGCAGCTAACAGTCGACCTTACCCTCGCCCCAGAACGCGTAGCGAACCAAACACCAGGAGCGTGAGGACCGGCTCGTGCACGAACGTCCCTTGCACGCGCGAGACCTGATCGAGCGCTGTAGATCTCAGCAGCCCACGTCCCTCGAAGAGCATGTGTTCGATGTGTTCCATATGTCTTTTCCGGGGATCGGGACCGCATGCGACTTGAGTGTGGAGCAGTGCCAACATCTTTGCGGCAAAGCACGGGCACGGATGCCGCTGCAACCTTCTGAATCGATATGTCATTGGCATGCCCTATATGTTTAGGAATGAGAAATGCTCTGGGACCGGGAATCCACACGTCTGTCGGCGACACTTCCCTTTGAGCCGATTCAATTCGAAGCGAGCAGAAGCGCTTTATGCCAACAAATTGGCGTCGAAAACCGATGAAGAGCCTATTCGAAGTCGGCGCGACGTGGGGGGAACTGCAACGTGAAGTCGCCATAGACCCAAAACGTGGGCATCATCATATAGCTTGCGCAGATCGTCCTTAAATGCCCCTTTCTGGCCCCACGGCTGCAAGTCGCTATCTATCTCAGCAAACGAGATCCCACGGTCGCCTTGGTTCCAGAGCCGGGAAGAAGAGACCAATACGCCCGCTAGGATGGCATGGTCAAAGGGCTTCTGGGCAACTTTTGTTAAGGCTAGTTGATTCGCCAAATCGAGCATTTCGTCGTCAAAAGCAAACATCCTGACGCACGGGAGGCTGGCGACTTCCTTGAGGACTGAGGGAACAGCGGTCAACTCATTATTTATGCTCTGTACGTATTTGTCCGCGAGTTGATGCGCATCTCTGGCCTGTTCTTCATTCAATTGGCCGTTCTTTTGGGTCCACCGAATGTACCGATGGATCCCGGGGCCATCGATCGGTTGGCACTTCGACTGGATCGCCTGGCGCGCTTCCCCAAATGACACATTCGGAATATGCAATATGAACTCACCTCGTTGGGCCCGTTCAAGCAACTTGACAGCGTCAGGCACTTTGTGATGAGCAGGAGCCGCATAGTCGTGCAGCCAGTTCGTCTCAACGAAGACGTGCCGCATCTCTTGTTCCGGAGATTAACGAGGGTGAGCTGCCTTTACTTCGCCGCCAGCGATTGCAGGTAAGATGTAGCCCTGAACGATGTCTTTGAGTTGGGACGGCAGCGATTCGGTAGGAAAGTCGGCCAGATCTTCGATCCATTGCTGCACAAAGGCTTCAAACTCCAGACCCTGGCGAGGTGGATTCCCGCGCCACATTCGAGTGCTATCGAACTCCCCGACCTGCTTTACGGACTCGGGCGACAGGCTGGAATAGAGATCTCGATAAACCCATCCCCGCTCCGGCGTAATCAACAAGCCGAAGGGATACTGCATGCCTACCATATACTGCTTGAGCGCCTCTTCGGTGTGCGGAAGGTCATTCATTGTGACCTTGGCCTCGATGACCATGACGCGGCCGCCGGGAGTGGTGATGAGAATGTCTGGCTGAAACGCCATCAGATTCGCCCGCATTCAATTTATCAGAAGTGGCCCATCCGCTGCCGGAGCTCCAGAGCTCGAGCGTCCTTGTGCTGAGCAATCCTGAAGGATCCATATGAGTGTGTTGTCGGCTACAGTGAAAAGTGGCACCGCGCCCACATCTCGTCAGTGGTTCGCTTCGAGTTCGATGCCCATCCGGTCACTGACCGCGTCGCAGAACTCTTGTTTGCATCGAAGGTAGCATTCGGTGGTCCCGGATCGAGACATGGCCGAGCAAAAACGGGATCTGATCCAATTCGCCGCCAGCCAGATGGCACAACCTCGCGCAAGTGCGCCGAAGGTCATGTGGGGCGAGCTTCTCTATGTCGATCCGAGACGCCGCCTCGCGGACGACCTCCCAGCTTTGTTGATCGACCGAAAGAGCGCACCTTCGGTGACGCCGCTGGCTTTCTTCCATGCCTCGACCGCCGCGCTAACCCACGTTGGAATGGGAACGGTGCGAATGTGTCCAGCCTTGCCTGCGCGATCGGCGATGACCCAGTGCTCCTCTTCGCAATTGGATAGCATCGACACGGAGCGCGAGCAACTCGCCGCGACGAAAGTCCGCATCCGATGAGCATGGCACCTGTGATGGCGCCGTCGTAGGTCCACTGACCGCTTTTCGACGGCTGCAGGAGATGGATGGGTCCTGGCCCTCATACACCATTTTGGTTCATAATGGTGTTGTGAAAGTAGCTGAGAAAGCCGTTCGCCAGAGTGTGACTCTCCCGCCCAGGCTGGCGAGGCAGGTGGGTAGCATGGCCAAGGGTAGAAAGCTGAGTAAGAATCGCATGTTGGTGGAACTGATC
>JAVKSW010000110.1:0-7716 GCA_039583505.1 Bryobacteraceae bacterium
TCCCGGTTCCTCCAGATGGTTGCGCGCTTCGATTTCTGATGGTCAGCCGCCGGGAATTCGTCGCCGCCGCGAGTTCCTTTTTTCTATCGCCTGACCCGCCGGACGCGCGCCTGCTGATGATCACGGCGGCACAAGCGAAGCGGATGCGCGGAGCTGCCGCACGGACGCATCCCATTCTGATTACGCTCGCCGAAAAGGCCTTGAAAGTCGGCCCGTGGAGCGTCACCTTTCATAGACCCGGTGCCAGCGGCACCACCGCCGGACCAAACGATTACTTCAGCGAGGGTCCCTACTGGTGGCCCAATCCGCAAAACCCGAACGGTCCCTACGTTCGCAAGGATGGCGAGCGCAACCCGAATCGCTTCAGCGCCAATCACGACGACATGGGACGAATGTCGGAAGCCGTTCTCACGCTTGGTATCGGAGCGTATCTCCTCGACAAGCCCGCCTGCGCAGATCGCGCGAGCGAAATTCTAACCACCTGGTTCATCGATCCAAAAACCCGGATGAACACGAATCTCGAATACGGGCAGGCCATCCGCGGCATCACCACAGGCCGTGGAATTGGTCTCATCGACGCCAATTCGCTCATTCACGCCGTGCAAGGCATCGCCTTGCTCGAAGCGGCAAATGGATTGGACCCCGGTCTGCTCAGCGGGCTGCGCCAATGGTTTTCTCATTTTCTTGATTGGATGACCACCAGCCGCAAAGGTCTGGACGAGAAAAAGAACGGCAATAATCACGCTACCTGGTGGGCAGCTAAAGTTGCCGCCTTCGCCGCTTTCACCGGAAATGCCGCGGCGCTCCGCCTAGCCTGGGACGACTATCGCCAGGACTTGGTCCCAACCCAGATCCGGCCGGACGGAAGTTGTCCGAGAGAAGAGGCTAGAACAAACTCCCTGGGTTACTCCTCATTCAATTTGGACGCCTTCGCTACCATCTGCCGCTTGGCGCAGATCGCGGGTGTCGATCTCTGGCACTTCAAGACTTCGCAAGGTGTCGGCGTTCAAACCGCTTTCGACTATCTCATCCCCTACGTGCTCCACCCGAATACGTGGCACAAGCAGCAGATCAGTTCGTACAATCCCGACAGCTGTGTTTTTCCTGGTCTTGCCGGTATTGGGCTCCCATCGCAACAACTTCTTGCGGATTATAATCGGCTCCCGCGCGCGAACACACCGTGGGTGTTGTTTACGGACCTTTTGATCAAAAACTCAACTGTGATGGCCTGGGGCGAAGCCGGCAACCGATGAAAAACCTAAGCTGCGTCGATAGCCCGCGAAATAGCCGCGCAAATGCTTTTGAGCTTAGGCGCCAACAATCGCGCCCGCGACATATCCATGCGAAAAACAGGACCCGAGATGCTGAGTGCCGCGATCACACGCCCATCCGGTCCGGTGATGGGCGCGCCGATGCAGCGTCCCTCAATTTCATTTTCCTGGTTATCGACCGCGTATCCTTGCTGCCGCACTTTTTGAATCTCGCCCAGCAACGAAGTCTTCGCGACTATCGTATTGGCAGTCAATTTGGGCAAGCCCTTCAGGCGGATGAGCCGAAGAATCTCCTTATCCGCCATGCCGGCCAACATCGCCTTACCAAGACCGGTGGCATGCAGATGACGGCGATTGCCTACTTTGGAAGACATGCGAACCGCTTGCGGACTTTCGATCGTCTGGATTACCACCACCTCGCCCGCGTCCAAAATGCCCAGATTTACCGTCTCCTTGCACTCTGTGCACAATTGGGCCATCAAGGGCTGCGCCGCCCGGCTCAGAACCTCCTCGATCGGCGCGGATCGTTGCAAATCAAAAAGCTTTCTGGCCATCCGGTAATGGCCGCTCTTATCGCGATCCAAATAGCCGCGCGTTTCCAAAGTATTCAGGATGCGATAAACTGTCGCCTTCGGAAGCTCAACCAGGCGGTGAACATCCGCCAACCGAAGGCCGGCGGGAGCTTCCTTGATCGTTTCCAGAATATCGAGAGTTTTATGCAGAACTCGTACGCCCGTAGCTTCCGACGCATGCGCGCTCATTGTTTCACATTGTAATACGGCTTGGTTCTTAAATGAAGATTCTGTTGTTGACACTTTGCGAAATCCCCAATAAACTGTGTAGCGTGATGCGATCCGCAATGTACCATAACGTGAACCAGGGGAACGAATGAGCGTAGCGAGCGACCGGCTTAGTGAGCGCGATTGCGTTGTCCGCGGTACCGATTCCAAGCAAGGACGTACCTGTTGGTTGAGACCCGGATCCTCCGCGCTCGAGCACCTGCACTACGGGCGGATTATATTGAACTCCGGCGCCGATGCAATAGAGTTCGCAAATGAAGGCCAGGAAACAGGTCTCGTATGTTTGAAGGGGCGAGCTGCCGTTGAGACCTCGGGAGAGCGCTTTGAGTTAACCCGCTACGACGCTCTCTATATTCCGCGCGGAGCTAACATCTCGATCAAGCCCCACCCGGAAGGGTGTGATTTGGCGGAGATCTCCGCGGACGTTGAGCACAGCTATCCATTGAAATTTGTGTCGTTCGAAAACGTCCGGCAGGACCGCGGTCTCCACTTCAAAACGGGCGGCGAGAACTGTACAAGAGATCTCAATATTCTGATTGGAAAGAACGTTGAAGCCGGCAGAATCGTGGCAGGCGTCACCTTTAGCGAGCCGGGCAATTGGACGTCGTGGCCCCCTCATGAGCACGCCGAGATGCTCGAAGAGGCTTACCTATTTATCGACATGCCACGTCCTGCCTGGGGCGTGCAGTTCGTTTACACCAACCCTCGGCAGCCGGAGCTCGCGGTGGCGGTTCGCGAAGGCGATTGCGTCGCGATGCCTGGTGGGTATCACCCGAACGTGGCCGCGCCGGGAGGGTCGATCAATTTTCTCTGGATGATGGCGGCTCATCGCGAAGTTTTAGATCGGCAGTTTGGCGTGGTGAATGTGCAGCCGGAGTATGCGGGCGCCAATTCCGGACTGGAAACCGGCCGTAGCGTCAATGAGCGGATGCAACCCCGGGCATAGGGGGCCTGAGCCCGCTGTGTTCATCGTCTTAGGCTTACCCGCGGCATGATCCTGGACGCGTTCAGCGTTGGCGGAAAAGTGGCGCTGGTGACCGGCGCTTCAACCGGTCTAGGTGCGGCTATCGCCGGCGCGCTTGCCGAAGCCGGCGCGGAGATAGCGTGCCATGGCAACAAACATCACCCGGAAAGCACCTGCAGCACTATCGTCCAAGCAGGTGGCGAAGCCCGTCCGGTAATCGGAGACCTGAGCGATCCAGCCACTGCTCATCGCATCATGGATCAGACTCTGGATTTGTTCGGAAGAATCGACATTCTCGTCAATAACGCGGGAACGATTCGGCGCGCTCCCGCTACCGACTACTCGCTCGAGGATTGGGCCATGCTGCTCGAGGTCAACCTATCGAGTGTTTTTCGTCTGAGCCAACTCGCGGGACGGCACATGATCGCGCAGGGCGGCGGAAAAATTCTGAATATTGCGTCTGTGCTCTCATTTCAAGGCGGGACTACTGTACCCGCGTATGCCGCTTCAAAGGGTGGCGTTGCGCAACTCACGAAAGCACTGGCTAACGAGTGGGCCGACAAGAACGTGAACGTAAATGCGATCGCTCCCGGCTACATGATCACCGACAACACGGCGGCGCTGCGCTCGAATGAGACACGGAATCGCCAGATTTTGGAGCGCATTCCGGCGCGACGCTGGGGAGATGCATCCGATATTTGCGGCGCCGCGGTCTTTCTCTGTTCCGAAGCGAGCAGGTATGTTCAAGGTCACGTGCTGGTGGTCGATGGAGGCTGGCTCGCGCGGTGAGGTCAAGCCTTCTACGCACGACGGCGCTGCTTCTGGTCGGCCTTAGTTCGCTGCAGGCCGCTCCGCGCATTAAGACGATAAAGCTCGCGGTCACAAATCGCACGGACGAATTGGAGGCTGCCGAGGATATCACCGTCAAAGTTTCAGATCTCCTTCGTGTGGCGCCCGACTTCAGGGCTACCCCGATTGTCGTCACCGCCAGCGATGCGGCGATGCTCGACGAAGACGCCCGAACACTGCAGACAACCGAGCTTCCTTCTCAAAGCGACGATCTGAACGGCGACGGCAAGGCCGACGAGATTGCATTTCAAATCGATCTCAAACCAAATCAGACTCGCATTGTCACAATCGCATACGGCCCGGCGGAGGTCGTGAGCCATTTACGTACTGCCTATCCCCAGCGCACTGATGTGAAATTTTCGCGGAAGTTCGAAGGTCTAGGTTGGGAGTCCGAGCAAACCGCGTGGCGAATTTACTTCGATAAGCGAAATGCCATTGATCTATACGGTAAACGCCGTCCCGGTCTTTACCTGAATCTTTTCAGCTCGCCCGATTACGTTTATCACCAGCAATCGCCATTAGGACGCGACATCTTCGATGTCGGAGAGTCGATCGGTATCGGTTCCTTCGCAGCTCTGGTGGATGGGCGAGTTGTCCGAGCCTCGGACGTTGCCGAACGCAACTGGCGAATCCTCGGCAGCGGACCTGTGCGATCTCTCGGAGAAATTGAGTACAGAGGTTGGAAGGTTGGCGGACGGACTGTGGACCTGACCGATCGCATTACGCAGTGGGCGGGCGAGCATGGGTTCGAGCAGTGCATCGCGATTTCCAATCCGCAGGAGTTGACACTCGTTACCGGCGTGCCGCTAAAACCTGGCATATCTCTCATGAGTCTCTCCAAGCGGAAGAACTCGGAAAGCATGAATGTTCTCGCCACGTGGGGACATCAAGTCGTCGCGCCGGGAATGAAGGCCGCGCACAACGATCTTCCGGACGAGAATCTGGGTCTCGCTGTTTTGATTCCCCGCGATGAGTCAACCGTGGCCGCTCCGGATGCAGCCAATCACTTTGTACGAATTGTTCCGAAGAACGGCATTGCGCAATGGTATGTGGCTGCCATGTGGGATCGGGAAAACACAGAGGCGATGATCGTCAACGATTCGGATCCCGCGCACCGCAACGCATCTGGCACGCTGATGCCGGCGATCCCAACTCCGGCGCACGATAGCTTCGCGGATTATCTTTCCGCAACCACCGTGCGCCTTGCTCAACCAGCCTCAGTGGAGATCCTCTCCAAAACGGCCGCGCCTGAACCGGCTCCGGCCGGCACGCTGGACTTGAATGTGCACAGAACCTATCCGGAGGCGATCGCTTTATTGCGGCAGCAGGTCGATCGAACGGCGAATCGTTGGCTCCCGATCATCGAGGCGACACCGCCCGGAACCATGGATAAGTACGTGGGCCGCGGCTTTTTTACCGACGGCGACCAGACTACGGGCGAATGGAAAGAACAAAAGGGCTATTTCTGGACAGGCGGTTTTTGGGTGGGAGAGTTGTGGAAGCTCTTCGGTTACACAAAGGACGATCGCTACAGGAGTTGGGCCGAAACGTGGAATGCGCGCCTCCTTGGGGTGGAGCACAAAGAGAATCACGATGTCGGATTTCTGAATTATTACTCTTCGGTCTTCGGCTACGAAGAGACCAAAGCAACAAAGTATCGAGACGGCGGCTTGCGCGCTGCGGAGCGGCTAAAGCAGCTTTATAATCCGCTTACGCATCTGGTCGCGTCGTGGGAAGTTGATGGGGACGATACCATCATCGACACGATGATGAATCTCCAGATCTGGTGGTGGGCATCGCGTGAAACAGGAGATGCGCAGTGGCGCGATTTAGGACTGCAGCACGCGCTCAAATCCGCGCAGTGGCTAATTCGGCCCGACGGTACAGTCATTCAGTCGGTCCATTACAACCCAGGCGACAACCGGCAAGAATTCCATTCGAGCGGGCACGTGCTCGCGTTTCCGAATCATACACCGCCTGGAGCTGAGGTGTTTACCCACACGCATCAAGGATACGCCGCCGACACCGATTGGTCGCGTGGCGCAGCCTGGGCGGTTTATGGGTTCACCGAAGCTTATCGGGCTACGCACGATCGGCGGTTATTGGAAACTGCCGAAAAGGTCGGCGCCACTGCGCTTAACAGCCTCCCAGCCGATCAAGTACCTTGGTACGACTTCACCGACGAAGGCATCCATTTTAGAAATAGAGACTCCTCGGCAGCCGCGATTCTGGCCGGAGGACTGCTGCACCTTTCCGAACTGACCGACCATCCGGAACGAAAGGCGCTCTACCGCCGCGGAGGTGAAGCAATTGTGCAGTCCCTCATCGATCGATATCTCACCAATTCAGGCGTCCTTCTTCACGGCTGCGGCACGCGTCCGCATGACGGCATGTTGATCTACGGCGACTATTATCTGCTCGAAGCGCTCCTTTGGCTGAATGGCCATCCCCTGTAGAACATGCTCGTGCTTGTCTTTCTGGTCGCGCTCTTTGCAGCGCCGGCATTTAGCGAGCCGCACCTTATGCTCAATCGCAGCGACTTTCAGCGCATGCACGAAATGAGCACCGGGCAGCCCTGGGCCGCGCATGTGATCGATCAATTGATTCGGGAAGCGGATGACTGGCCGGCCCGGCACGTGCGCGAGTTCGGCCTTTCTGCATGGGCGGTACCGGCGCAGGGATCTGGATGGTCGCATGACTATGTTTGTCCCGTGCATGGCGTGGGCCTCAAACAGGAAGCGGGGAAGAACATCTGTCCCGTTGATGGCAAGGATTATCGTGGCTGGCCGGTAGATAACGTCGTCTATATGATGCGCAACGATGAAAATGCCCGTGCCGCTCGCGATCTCGGCCTTGCATACTGTTTGACAGGTAAAGCTGAATACGCGAAAAAAGTACATAGCATCATCAATGCTTATTCCGACTTATATCTGAAGCTTCCTATTCACGACAACGACAACCATCTGAATACAAAGCGCGGCGCGCGGGTCATGTCTCAAACGCTCTCGGAAGCGAAATGGATTGTCCCGCTAGTCTTCGGGTATGACCTGGTCCGCGACGTCATTCCCGCTGACGACCGCTCACGCTTTGAATCCAATGTGCTTCGCAATGCCGCCGCGGTCATTTTGAGGAACGACATGGGGACCAGTAATTGGCAGAGTTGGCATAATGCCGCTCTACTCGCCATCGGGCTCGAGCTCCGCGATCAACCCCTGACAGATCTAGCCATCAATGGAAAAAGCGGATTCAATTTTCAGATGCGGGAAAGCATTACGCCGGATGGCCCGTGGCTGGAAGGCTCGTGGGGATATCACTTCTTCGCGCTGGAACCGCTGCTGCTGACCCGCGAGATGGCGGTACGCGCTGGTATTCCGGTGCCGCAGACCGCAGCCCTCAAGAGAATGTTCGACGCGCCGATCCATTGCATCTTTCCAGATGGGACGCTTCCGAATTTCAACGACACAGGCCTTGTGAAGCTATCGTCACAGGCGCGCTACTACGAGGTGGGCTACAAAATTTTTCACGATCCTTTGTATCTCGCCGTTCTTCACAGTGCGCCGCGTGAATTGCCTGCGCTGCTATGGGGTGTTGCCACGCTCCCCGTCGGCCAAATGCCCGTGCTCCCAAGCGAAGTTCTACCGCATGCTGGATTGGCAACCCTCCGCATCCGCGACAGCGATCACACAGTGGCGATCAAATTTGGCCCGCACGGAGGAGGTCATGGCCATTTCGACAAGCTGACCTTCATCAGCTACGCGAACGGGAAGCACCTCGCTGTCGATCCGGGCACTCAGGCGTACGGGGCCGGCACACATGCGACGTGGGACAAAAT
>JAVKSW010000111.1:0-7667 GCA_039583505.1 Bryobacteraceae bacterium
GCTTGGGGCGGCATCCCTGTATGCGCAGGATTCAGAAGAGCATCTGCCCGTGACCCTGGGATTCAAGATCGGGATTCCAGTCACCGACATGTTTAGCACGAGCGGTGCCGGGCAAAGTCAAGTTCCAGGCTCGTTTAGCTCGGCGGTGCCGCGGTACGAATTTGGGCTCAGCGGTGAATTCCATCTGCCGAAGCATTTGCGTTTTGAAGTCGATGGATTGTTCAAGCGGGGCGGGTTCAGTAGCTCATTGCCGTTTGGCGGTTCCGGTTTGGCTTACAGACCGACCACCTTCAATGACTGGGAAATCCCCGGGGTTTTTAAATTCAATCTCGGAAACAGTCATTATCGCCCATTCTTCGATATCGGGGCCTCCTTGCGCCACATCTCAACAATTACTCAATGGACGTATGCGTCAGCGCTCTTGATCCCGCAGTTGGATGATAATTCCATTGCGCTGCACAACCGAAACAGCTTCGGCGCCGTCGCGGGTATCGGGTTCACGATCAAGAAGGGACTGTTCGAACTGACGCCCGAGGCTCGGTACACCCGCTGGGCTAACGAATCATTCGAGGCTAACGGCTTCAGGACTAACCTGGACCAAGGTGACGTTTTGCTCGGAATCAGTTTCTGAAGCTGGATTGTGAGGGGGCCTGTTATTCCGGGTCCTCTCCCGTTGTTAGTGGATGGTTCGTGTCTTTCGGTTCATGTAGTCCATTAGTAAGTAATTGCCCAAGTTATACGGCGTGGTGAAGTACGCTTTACCGGAGCACATTTGAGTTACTTTCTGAACGAACTGCACAAGGCCGTAGTCGCTAGCCAGCATGAAAGTGTTGATTAGGATGCCGCGCTTTTTGCACCGGGCAACTTCTTCGAGAGTTTGACTAATGACCAGCGGATCGAGCCCGAAAGCATTCTTGTAAATACGACCGTCTTCAAGAGTGAGCGCCGAGGGCTTCCCATCGGTGATCATGACAATCTGTTTCATGTCCTTCTTTTCTTGCGCGAGAAGACGTTGAGCCAGGATGAGACCGTCGCGAGTGTTCGTATAAAATGGGCCGACCTGAACCCGTGCAAGGTCGGATAATCGCAGTTCTTCGGCGGAATCGTGAAATAACACACAGCGGAGCGAGTCCCCCGGGTATTGCGTGCGAATAAGATGCGATAGGGCGAGTGCAACCTTCTTCGCGGGAGTGAAGCGATCTTCCCCGTAAAGAATCATGCTGTGACTGCAATCGAGCATCAGCACGGTTGCACACGAGCTTTGGTATTCCGACTGGTGGACGTAAAGGTCGGAGTATTCCAGGTTCAGCGGAAGCGTCACGCCTTCTCTCTGCATCGCTGAAAAAAGGGTTGCGCTGACATCGAGGTTCAGGGTGTCCCCGAACTCATAGGACTTCGCACCTCCGCTGGCGTCGATCCCAGTCGCCAGATCGCGCGTATCATGCGCTCCAAAGCTAGACTTACCGAGTGAGCCGAGAAGATCCTTCAATGTCTTGAATCCAAGAAAGTCAATTGCTTTGTCGGTCACTTCAAAGCGCATCTGAGTTTCGGATCCCCCATCCGCCCCTGGGGCCGACGGCGATTCGGGAGGCTCGCCCTCCGTGTTGATATATCCGCCCTGCTCGAGTTTTTTCACCAAGCGTTCGATTAATTTTTCGCGTTGCTCGCTCGACATCTGCTGCAACCGCTGGCGCATCTGTTCAACTTGTTCGGGATTGAACAGATCGCCGCCTTCGAGAGCGCGTTGGATCGCCTGTTTCAGTTCCTCCAGCGTTTGCTGATTCATCTCGGAGAACTGAAGGTAAGGATCCTGGTAACCGCTTTGCAAAAAGTAATCGGAGAGCGCGCGAAGCAGATCTTCCATCTCGATACCGAGATCTTCTTCGGAAAACTTTGAATACGAGATCCTCCGCATAGGTCCTTTACTGGCGAAATCAGTTCAGATTGCGGCGACCACCTCCGGGTCCTCCACCGCGCCGGGACTCGTAACCTCGCCGCTGATTCTCCTCTCGTTCATCGCGCAAACGTTCTTCGCGGGACGTTCTGTCACCGGCAACAAACTCCAGCTCTTCGTTACGGCTGATCCGCTTGTGCGCGTATAAGCCCTCCAGGATGAACTCGCCTGCCGATGCACGCGCGGCGTCGCTTTCATGTTCGGAGAGACCCAATTTCTTAGTCAATTGCAGAAGGTCTTGAATGCGAGTCAACTGCTCGACCATTCCACGACTAGCCATGTCTTCGTCCAAGCGAAGGGAGCCGCCGAGCTCGAACCATTGAATGATCTGGCGAAGGTTTGTGCCATCGAAGTAGGAGCTATAAACTTTACCGACGGCATTGCGGATGAGCTCGCGAGCGACCGCGTCCCCGCCCTTCAGCTCTCCTTCGTATTCCAGTTCTAGTTTCCCAGTGATGGACGGAAGAGCTGCATAGAGATCGAGGATCCGCGGAACAGCGGTACCTTCCTTGGTCTTCAGCGCACGGCGTTCGGCGTTTGAGATGACATTCTCGAGAACAGTGATCGGCAAGCGCTGAGACACTCCAGAGCGTTTGTCCACACGCTTATCATCGCGAGCGAGGAAGGCAATTTGTTCCACAACTTCATGGATATAGGGAGGAACATCGATTTGGACAGGCGAGCGGCGCCGCGTCCAGGCTTCCTGCCTTGTGATGGCGATGCCTTGCGAGACGGTCAGCGGGTAATGAGTGCGAACTTCGCTGCCGATACGGTCCTTCAAAGGAGTGATGATCTTCCCGCGGGCGGTGTAGTCTTCTGGATTTGCAGTGAAGACCAGCAGGATGTCGAGAGGCAGCCGTAAAGGGTAGCCTTTGATCTGGACATCACCCTCTTGCATGATGTTGAACAACCCGACCTGTACCTTGCCGGCCAGATCCGGCAACTCATTGACGACGAACAGGCCGCGATTTGCACGTGGGAGCAGGCCATAGTGTATGGTCAACTCGTTCGAGATATCCTGCCCGCTGCGAGCCGCTTTAATCGGATCGATGTCGCCAATCATGTCCGCGATTGTCACATCAGGCGTGGCGAGCTTTTCAATGTAGCGCTCTTCGGGTGTGAGCCACGCAATCGGTGTGTCGTCGCCCAGATCGACCGTTTTTTGTCGGCACTGCTTGCAAATCGGCCGCAACGGATTGTCCCGTATCTCGCACCCTGCTATGTAGGGCATCCGCGCATCCAGCAGGCGAATCAGCATTCGGGCCAGCCGTGTTTTCGCCTGGCCACGCAAGCCTAACAGGATGAAATTATGTCGCGACAGGATTGCGTTAACCACTTGCGGAATGACCGTATCTTCATATCCCACCACGCCTGGAAATAACGGTTCCCCGCGATCCAATTTGCAGATCAGATTCGATCTGAGTTCTTCCTTGAGAGTTCGGTCAGGCTGAAGCTGATCGAAAAATCGGCTGATGCGCAAGGCGCCCAGCGTCCGGGGCAAGTCGGAGTGAGGCATCGAGAGACTCGCGTTTGGTTTTCAGCCACAAGTCTATCAGTGTCGCCCGAATTAGCAGCAGGCGATCCTTTCAGCACGAGCGGCGGTCACGAGAAGCAGTACCCACACCGCGAGCAGTACATACAATAGACCAATGCGAATTTGGGTGACTCTGCTGTTTATCGCCGCGTGGCCTGCTGCGTTGCTCGTCCCGCAACAGCAAACGCGCGGCGTGCTGGTGATGAGGGATGCCAACCTTATCGATGGCAGGGGGACACCCGCTCGACCGCACGTAACAATCGTCATTGCAGAGGGGCGCATCGAAGCCGTTCATGGCTCAACGCTTGGCAATGTTCCTCCCGGTGCGACTGTGTGGGACTTGAACGGAAGGACAGTGATTCCCGGTCTATTCGACAGCCACGTGCATTTGACCGGTGGACCACAGGCGAAGGCCGTCATTGAGAAGTGGCTGCGGTGGGGTCTTTTGGGCGGGGTAACGTCGGTGCGCGATATGGGAGGCGATGCTGTCCAACTCGCGGAACTGGCGCGACGAGCTGCAGAACCGGCACACGCAAGCCCCAGGATTTACTTTTCGACATTGGTTGCCGGCCCGCAATGGTTTCGAGATCCGCGTGCGAAGGGTGCTTCTCATGGAGGTGTGCCGGGGGAAGTTGCCTGGATGCGCGCGGTAACGCCGCAGTCCAACATTCCGGAAATCATCTCCGCTGGCAAAGCCACAGGTGCGACCGGTCTAAAGATTTACGCCGATCTGATGCCCAGATTGGTGGGCGAGCTGACTCAAGAAGCACACCGCCGGGGTCTGCGCGTATGGAGCCATGCGGCGATTTTTCCCACGCGTCCGAGCGAAGTAGTGAAAGCCGGTGTGGACGTGGTGTCGCACAGCGTGTATCTAGGCGTCGAGGGCATGGCCAAGCCGCCGGAATCGTACGAACAAGCTCGACGGGGCGCCGGTATCGACTACTCAAGCAGCCCCGTGGAGGGTCCGGCGATCACCGCGCTTTTCCAGTTAATGCGTGAACGGGGAACTCTCCTCGACGAAACGCTTTTTGTAACGCATCTCGGTCATACGGATGAGTCCGATCCCATTTGGCGATGGACCCGTCAGGTGACGAAGCGGGCGTACAAGTTGGGGATACCGTTAGTGGCTGGCACCGACAGCTTCGGTAATCCAGAGAAACAACCTATGCCGAATATCCATGCCGAGATGGAGCTCCTGGTTGCAAACTGTGGTTTGACGCCTGTTGAAGCCATCGAAGCAGCTACGTATGAGGGTGCGCGGGCAGTCGGTGTTGAAGCGTCGTACGGCACAGTCCAGGCGGGGAAAATTGCGGACCTGGTTATTCTAAACGGCGATCCCTCCGGCGACATACGTCGAACTCGGGCTGTGGTGGCCGTTGTAAAAGCGGGAGTTGTATATCAGCATCCCTGAGGAGACAGGTATGAAGAATGATGCAGCGATCACCCGGCGCGCCGCCTTGCGTCAGGTCCTGACTGCGAGCGTTGCCATTGCGACTGCGCCGATGATTAATCGGGGCCGGTTCCCCGTATTCGCACAGTCGCCGAATCGGTATTCCGCACGGGCTGTACAGCTGGTGCGCGAATCACTTGTCGTCGATATGCTGAATCAATTTCTCTATCGGACTGATCGCCAGCAGAAGCTTCGGCAATGGCTGAGCAAACCGGGTGCATTCACGGAGGCTGATTTTCTCGCTTACAAACATTCAGGCATAAATGTATTCAACTTCGGCCATGGAGCCGGAGGACTGAACCCATACCAAGCAGGCATCCGCTTACTTGCTGATTGGAACGGTTTCATTGCCGCGTACCCCGATTGGCTCATGCGCGTGTCTCTCGCGTCGGATTTCACGCGCGTGAAACAGGATGGGAAACTGGGCCTGCTCTTTGGATTCCAAACCGCCAATCAGTTCCGCACGGTGGACGACGTGGATACGTTCTATGGACTCGGGCAGCGCGTTTCACAGTTGACCTACAATTTCCGGGATTTACTCGGAGATGGCGCTTTCGAGCCGGCGAACGCCGGACTGAGTGACTTTGGGGTGCAGATAGTGGAGCGCATGAATACCGTTGGAATGGCCGTGGATGTCGCTCATGGGGGAGACAAAACACAGCTCGATGCGTTTAAGGTCTCACGCAAACCCGTCATCATTTCGCACGGGAATGCGCGAGCGCTCAACAACGGGCATCCGCGTTGTGTTTCCGATGAATCGATTCGAGCCATGGCGAAGAGTGGAGGCGTCATGGGAATGAATTTCATCAGCTTTATGGTCAAGGCACACGAACCCGTGACAGTGGATGACGTTATCGATCACTTCGACTACGTCTCCAAGTTGGTGGGCATTGAACATGTCGGCGTTGGTAGCGATTTCGGGCTGGAGAGCAACAATTATCTTGCGCCGGCGGAACTATCGAAGATGCTGACCTCCGCCGATAAAAGGTACCGGGTGCATCACGTGGAAGCGGTGGTACCGTTGCAAGGCCCGGAGCGCATGTACGTCTTGACTGACGCGCTGATTCGGCGCGGCTATACTGACGCGAACATCCGGCTCATTCTAGGCGAAAACTTCCGGCGCGTCCTGAGCACCATATGGAGCTAACGTGCTGCTGATCTCCGAGGACGAGGTGGAACGTTCACTCGACTTAACGGAATTGCGCCAAGTCATGGAGCGGGCGCTTATCGAATTGTCAGCCGGTCGCATCACACAGCCGTTGCGCAGCGTGGTGCGAGTCGCGGAGAATGACGGCTGGTTCGGATCGATGCCGGCAGTTTACGGCAGCGTGATCGGTGCGAAACTTGTGACCGTATTTCCGCGGAACGCCTCGCTCGGTTTGCACACCCATAACGCGATCATTCAACTGTTTCGAGCAAAAACGGGTGAGCCTCTGGCAACTTTAGGCGGTCGGGTGATCACTGCTCTGCGAACTGCTGCCGTCTCGGCGCTCGCGACACGCGAGCTTGCAAATCCGAACGCTCGCGTGCTAGCCATCCTGGGAAGCGGTGTGCAGGCCCGAACACATTACCGTGCGCTGAGTTTAGTCCGCAGGTTCGATGACGTTCGGGTTTGGAGCCGCACGTCCGATCATGCACGGAGATTCGCCGACGAGATTGGAGCCACTGCCACCAGTGCTGAGGAAGCCGTTTCGGGCGCGGATGTCATTGTGACCGTGACGAATTCGTCTGAGCCGATCCTGCGCGGCGAATGGCTCAAAGATGGCGCACATGTGAATGCGGTCGGTGCTGTCGGACCGAACCCTCGTGAGATCGATGATACCGCCATGAGGAATTCAGCCGTGGTTGTAGAGTCGCGCGAGGCTGCGATGCGCGAATCCGGCGACATCATCCATTCCGGTGCGGCAATCTATGCGGAATTGGGCGAGTTGCTCTCCTGCACCAAAGCAAAACCGCACGCCCGGACTACCATCTACAAATCTCTCGGCGTTGCGGTTGAAGATGTCGCGGCCGCGAAGCTAGTCTATGACAAAACTCGCTCCGACCTGTCCTGCACAAAATTGTGATATCTTCTCGGTTCGTGAAAAACCGGGATTCGACATCGGTCGATTATCAGCTGAACTGGCGCAAACTGCAACAGGTCGGCTTGAATGCGTACGAGGCACGTTCCTATTTGGTGCTGATGGGGCACCCGCGCTTCAAGGCTCTCGAATTGGCTGCGCGCGCGCATGTCCCGCGACAAAAAATCTACGAGGTTCTCGACAGCCTCGTGGAAAAAGGATTCGCGCAGGTCGTACAGGAAAAGACCAAATTGTTTTCTGCAGTTGATCCTAGCCTCGCGATCCCGGCGTATCTGGCGCGGCGCAGCAAAGTACTGCAAAACGAGCTGACCGAACAGGCGCGTCTGGCCACGGGGCTGATTGAGGATTTGCGTGATGGTTACCTAGAGGGGCAGGGCGGGCGCGGCACACTCGATTTCCTGAATCTGGTGAACGATCCGACTCAGACCGCCATCCATTACCGGCGCATGCTCACGACGGTAGAAAGCGATTACGCTGAGTTTTCGCGGCCGCCGTTTGCTGTCGACCCCCTTGAGGAGCGTTTGGTGAAGGAAGCGGCCTCACACGGGATTCGTTGCAGACTTTTAATTGAAGCGGGTCCTATTGACCATGAACATCGCCACCTTCGAGCCCGCCAGCGTGTTCGCCGGCCTCGCGGAGGCCGAGGGC
>JAVKSW010000112.1:0-7656 GCA_039583505.1 Bryobacteraceae bacterium
CCGACTTGATTGAGGTACTGCGCCGGGATGACGTTACCTGCGAATGGTGTTCTCACCGTCTGGCCGTTGACCGCCGCAGTGGTGTACGGATTGTAAACCGTGATCAGTTGCCCGGACAAATTACGGTAGTTACTGAAATCGCCTGTGCGTTCGGCGGCCGTTGGCACGCTGTTCAGGTTGACAATGCCTTTGAGTGACCGCTGGCCGTAGTAGTCGGCGAAAAAGAACAGCTTGTCTTTGATGATTCGTCCTCCTACTGCGCCGCCGAATTGATTACGGCGATACTCGGGCTGGCGTTGCGGCGACGGGTTGAAATAGTTCCTCGCGTCCATGTAGCTGTTCCGCAGGTAATCGAAAGCCTCCCCGTGATAATCGTTCGATCCCGATCGAGTGGATACCGAAACGACGCCGGCTCCGCGCCCGAACTCCGCTGAAAACGTTCCCGTGAGGACTTTAAACTCCGCGATGGATTCAACTGATGGCTGAACCATGACGGTATTGAACGTCCATTCGTTGTCATCGATACCGTCGACCAGCCACGCATTCGTGTTTGCCTGACTGCCCAGCGCGTTAAAATCCGACGCCGCGCGAGGATTGAATGAACTCGATCCGGAAAGATTCTCGCCCGGCTGCCCCGACGTAACGCCCGGAACGAGGTCTACCAGTTGCGCAAAATTCCGTCCGTTCAGCGGCAAATCCTCCACTTGGCGTTGCGCTACTACTTCGCCGAGTTCAGCGCTTTCCGAGCGCACCAACGGCGCCGCGGCTGTCACTTCCAGCGTTTGGCTTACCTGGCCCACTTGGAGCGTTATATCGACGCGCGCCTTCTGATCGACATCCAATACCACGTTGTCGGAAACCGCCCGCTTAAACCCTTCCTTCTCCACGCTGACGGTATACGTCCCAGGGATCAAGAACGGCGAGTTGTAGTCGCCGCTTGCGTCCGTCTGATAGTCCGTTGTCGTTCCCTTCGCGAGATCCGTGATTGTTACTTTGGCTCCGGCAACCGCGGCGCCGCTGGGATCGCGAACGCTTCCCAGAATCGTGCCTGTGGTCACCTGCCCAAACGCTCCACCACAGCACAGCAGTATTCCGAAAATGAATGCACAAGTGCGCATCAGCTTCTTCGACATAAATTACACTCCTGGATCACCCCGACTAACATCAGCAACTGGTTGATCATTGTATTCCATTCACATTGCGCAACTGAATTTTTTGGGTCAGCGTCGATTCGGGTTCGCCTTGCTGTGCGACATTGGTCTGGAACTCTCGTCCGAAGAATGAAACTCTGGAGAATGTCACTGCCTGTCGCTCTCATCAGCATGGCCTTGGCTCAGTCGCACCAGGAGGCGCGCACTGCAAAGAATCCGCTGTCAGGCCGCCCCGAGGCCATAGAAGCCGGGAAGGGGCTGTTTCGAGAGGGTTGCGCGGGCTGTCATGGCGGAAACGGAGAGGGTGGCCGAGGTCCGAATCTTGCCGAGAGCGAATCGCTTCGGGAAAAGACCGACGATCAAGTATTCAACACCATCCGGCGCGGTATTCCCGGAACCAACATGCCCGCCTTTGCGATGCCGGAATCTCAGATTTGGGAAGTGATCGCCTTCATTCGCGCCCTCGGCACTCCCGCTTTTCTAACTCCGGCGTCCGGCGATGCAGAAGCGGGACGCGCGCTGTTCTATGGTGAAGGCGGTTGCGGCAGTTGTCACATGATCCGCGGCCGCGGCGGGTTCCTGGGTCCCGATCTCACCAACATTGCCGCGCTTCGCACCTCGACTCAGTTGCGCGACGCCATCTTGCAGCCGAACGCCCGTCCGTTGAGCGGATTCGAGGGCGTGACCGTGATCTTGAAAGATGGCACCCGAGTCGAAGGCGTGGCGAAGAACAACTCCAATTACTCGATTCAGGTTCTCGACGCGGCGGGGAAACTTCACCTCATCGACAGGGCGCAGGCAAGCGATGTCCGTTTCCGCGGTGGCTCGCTCATGTCTGACAACTACGCTCATACGCTCAGCCCCACGGGCATCGAAAACATCCTGGCGTTCCTCAGCAAACAAGTCGTCAGACCAGATGCCCAGCCTGCTAATCGACGGCGGGAAAGAGAGAATCGTTGATGCGATTCGGCGGCTGGTTCTTGTTATTCGCCGTTTGCCTGAACGCGCAGGTTCGCTATAGCGACATCCTGAAGAGCCCTTCGGAAAACTGGCTGAGCTATCACGGCGACTATCGTGCCTTGCGCTACAGCCCCTTGACTCAGATCAATCGGCAGACCGTGGCGAATCTCGTGCCCAAGTGGACCTATCACGTTCGGGCGGCTCGCCGGCTGGAAGCCAGTCCGATTGTTTTCGATGGCGTGATGTACGTCACCGATGCCAACGAAGTCGATGCCGTTGACGCGCGCACCGGCCGGCAGATCTGGATGTATCGCGACGAGTCGGCGCAACTGCAGAACGTCAATCGCGGCGTCGCCATCCTGGGCGACAGTGTTTTCCTCGCCACTGCCGATGCCTACCTGGTAGCACTGCAGCGTTCCAGTGGCGCGATTCTCTGGCACAAAAAGTTTGCCGACACCAGCAAGGGCTACTTCGCCACGCTCGCCCCGCTTGCTCTGAAAGATCGCATCATTGTTGGCGTTTCGGGCGGCGATTCCGGCATGCGCGGCTTCATCGCCGCCTTCTCAGCGTCTGATGGTGCGGAGCTCTGGCGCTTCTATACAGTTCCCGCCAAAGGCGAGCCCGGGTCTGAAACTTGGGGTGAGTTCGACACCCAGTGGGGAGGCGGTGCTACCTGGATGACGGGCGCCTTCGATCCGGCGCTCAACGTCCTCTATTGGTGTACCGGCAATCCGTGGCCGGATTACTACGGAGGCGGCCGGCGCGGCGCGAATCTTTACACCGACTCCGTCGTTGCTCTCGATGCCGGGACCGGCAAACTGAAATGGTATTTCCAGTTCACTCCGCATGACACGCACGACTGGGACGCGGAATCCATTCCAGTGCTTGCCGATCTCACTTACAAAGGGAAACGGAGAAAGCTGCTGTTACATCCGAACCGCAACGGCTTCTTCTATGTCTTCGATCGTGAAACAGGCGAATTTCTCAATGCAACACCATTTGTCGACAAGCTCGATTGGGCAAAAGGCATCGATACCCAAGGGCGGCCGATCGAAGTCCCCGACATGGATCCCACGCCCGGTGGTCGCAAAGTTTGCCCGTCCACGCGCGGCGCATCGAACTGGATGTCTCCCTCATTTGACCCCGAAACCAAACTGCTGTATGTTCCAACGCTCGAGCAGTGTGACCGCTACGTCGGCTCGCAGCATAATCCTGAGCCGATGAAAAATCTGATGGGCGGCGGTGGCGAAGGCATTCCGAACGAGCCCGGTAAATTTTATCTGCGCGCCCTTGATCCTTTGACTGGCGAAAAGCGCTGGGAATATCCCATGACGGGCCCTGCGACAATGTGGGCCGGCACGGTCTCGACCGCCGGTGGTCTGGTGTTCTTCGGTGACGACGACGGACATCTGGTTGCGCTAGACGCCCGGACTGGCCAGGATCTCTGGCGCTACAACCTGGGTCAAGTGTTGACCGCGTCGCCGGTAACTTTCTCTATCGCCCGAAAGCAATATGTTTCCATTGCCGCCGGAACCGACGTATTCACGTTCGGGCTGTTTGAGCCAGCCGCCCCTATCTCGTTGGCAAAAGGCGGTCGAAACTGAGTGATGCGATGGCTGATTATCTTCTGGATCTTCATCGTGAGCGCAACGGCTTACCTCGACCGCGTCAACATCTCGATCGCGGGCCGTTCGATCGCGAATGAATTTCATTTTGACAATATTCAGCTTGGCTGGATCTTCAGCGCCTTTTTATTGGGTTACGCCTTCTTTCAAGCGCCCGCGGGACGGCTCTCCGATCGCCTCGGCCCTCGCCGGACGCTCACCGCTGGAGTAGTGTGGTGGGCAGCTTTCACCGCGCTGCTCACTGTCGTGCCGCCGGGCGCCAGGGCCGTTCTGGTGATGATCATTGCCGTGCGCTTCCTGCTCGGCGTGGGCGAAGCAGTCGTCTATCCCGCTTCGAATTGTGTCGTCGCATCCTGGATACCGTCGACCGAGAGGGGCATCGCAAACGGATTCATTTTCGCCGGCGTGGGATTTGGCGCTGGCGTCACACCGCCGCTGATCACCTACGTCATGCTTCAGCACGGCTGGCGCGCAGCCTTTTGGGTGAGTGCCGCCATTGGTCTCGCGGTGGGAGTCGTTTGGTTTGTCCTCGCCCGGGACACTCCCGACCAGCATCCGTGGGTTGGCTCGGCCGAACGACAACGAATCGCAAGCGGGCTTCCGGCGGCGCCCGCGCCCGGAATTGCAGCCGAACGCCTTTCGTGGGCAGCCATTTTTGCTAACCGCGACATCTGGGCGCTCACTTTGAGTTACTTCACCTACGGCTACGCAGCATTCATTTTCTTCAGCTGGTTCTTTATCTATCTCAGCGAGGTTCGCGGGCTCAACCTGCGGCAGAGTTCTTACTACACGATGTTGCCGTTCTTGGCCATGGCATGCGCTTCGCCGCTGGGCGGATGGATCAGCGATCGCGTGATGGAAAAACGCGGCAAGCGCTGGGGACGCTCCGGCATTGCCATCGTTGGCATGGGTCTTGCAGCCGTCTTCATCGCCCTCGGAACTCAGGTCGAAAGCGCGAAGCTTGCGAGCGTTATCCTCGCCGGAGGAGCAGGCGCGCTTTACTTATCGCAAAGCTCGTTCTGGTCCGTAAGCGCCGACATCGGCGGTAAGTCCGCCGGCTCGGTTTCCGGAGTGATGAATATGGGCGGCCAATTGGGCGGCGCCCTCACCGCTTCCTTGACACCTGCCATCGCGAAGCATTTCGCTTGGAACGTTTCTTTCCTGTTCGCCGCCCTGCTTTGCGCCGTGGGAGCATTGCTGTGGTGGTTTGTCGATCCGGAATCGAGACGCGTCTAAAACATCCGCTAGAAGCTATTCGGTTTCCACAACCTCGATCGCATTCACTTCCGCGTAGTTCTTGATGGGTACAAAATCCAGGGACAGAACACCTTGAGCATTTGGTTGGAGATCGCGAAAGGTCGCTATAACCGCGTGATTCACGCTCGCTTCCTTGGCGATCTCGAAATTTTCAAGTAGCGCGACGCCGTTAGCAAAGACGTTGAACACACGGCATCCCAAGGCGGGCTGATGCGACTCGGGACTGCCGAACCAGGTTTCCGCAAAGTGAAGCGTCAGCCGATATTTCCCGGGCGCGAGAGGTATTCGATACGCGAAGTGGCCGAATCGCTCGCCACGATAGAGCGCCCTCTGCCGGGGGTCCAGAATCGTGTTCTGGCGCAGCACGAGCGAACCACCTGAAAAGTACTCGTCCGCGGACCAGAAAACCCCGTCCGCATCCGTCAGCGGCCGATCTTGCGCAACGATTCGAACCGGGCGCATCCTGCCTGGCGCGCTGGGAAGAAGTTCGACTCCGTTCAGAAAGGCAGGTCCGGAGCCTTGCTCGAAGACGAGGTGCAGCTTGCCGTCCTTGTCCGGCGAAATGTCTTTAAACACCCGCTCGTGCAGCCGGTTGGGCGCGCCGGATTCGGCAAGTGGGTCGAAAGCATCCAGCTTGACTACTCCGTTGATGGACACCCGAAACGTTCGGCTGGAGTCCGCTCCGCCCATGGGGTTGCCCGGCCCATACTCCGTCTCTGCGAAATAGAGATGCAGCTCGTACATGCCTTTCCCGAGTGGGACGTCGTAACGAAACGTGCCTGACCGCTCAGCCTTCAGAAGATGGGGATCGAGTATTCCCTCGATCATCCGGTCGGGCGGGATGGCTGAGGAGCGTCCGCCAGTGAAGTATGCATCCGCAGTCCACGTATGACCTTGCCGGTCCGTGAACGGTGGCCCGTGGTATCCCGCCAGCATCCGAAACTCCCCAGCCACCGGGCCCGTGGATGGTTCTTTCCATATTTCTGGGCCACCCGGAGGCAGATGCGTCGTATGGGTGAGAGCGGATCGTGAGATGAGCATTAGCCCCAGTGCAATTGCCCCGATCGCCGCAAGGAGAGCTGTCCATTTCCTGTAGAACCGTGGAGCCGGCCGCTCTACGGTTTGGAGGTCCTGAGAGCCACCGGCCACGCACTGGTCCGCCACTGCGTCCAGAACCGGTTCAGCTTCGGCCGCACTTGTGGAAGGAAGAGCAGCACCTTGCGTTGAATCGCGGTAAATAAATTGGGGTATGTACTGCCCGCTCGGGATTCCAATCTGGACCTCGTGGTCGGCGCCAGCGTTGCAGTAGTAACTGCTGAGGCGCTTACGCAGCCGGTGAGCCTCCACCCGCACGATTGAGTCTTGCTTCGGATCGAACCCGGACCCGCGGCCCAGCGCCTCCACGCCGATCGTGTACTCCTTGATCTGATCGGCTCCTCCTTGGAAATAGCGTTCACAAACGTAAGTCAGAAAACTAACCAGGTTCGGAGCGCGGCTGAAAATGCCGGACCGCAATAGCGCGTCCAGCTCTGCTCGCTCTTCCTGAAACTCCGTGGTTGCGGGCATTGAATTGACAGATTATCTCAGCGCCGCGCAGTTGGCAAGACCGACGTTAACGAACATAACGCCGTAAAAAACGGCCCAAATCACTGCCGAGCGCGCCCAACGTTAACGAATCACCACCCCCAGGCTCAGTTGTGTTAACCCCGGAATAACGGTAGAGGCCTTGCTCGACCTTTAGTAGTACTTCTAGACTTGTTGAAACTGTTACGTGCTCCAGGAAGAGGTCGTATGTCCAAAACAGTAAAAACTTCGTTGCTTTTCGCCCTGCTCGCTTTCGTCGGCGGCCTGTGGGCCCAGGGAATCTTCGCAACCCTCACGGGAGTGGTGACTGACCCTTCGGGAGCTGTGGTGTCGAACGCCAAGGTTACTCTGCGCGACGCCGAATCGAACTCCACGCGTGACACGCTAACCGACAGTTCGGGTTACTACACCTTCGCATCTGTTCCCGTCGGGACATATGTGCTGACTGTCGAAGCGCCGGGATTCCAGACTTCCAAGGTCGAGAACGTGGCCTTGGGCGGCGGTGAGAAGCGCAATATCAACACTTCCCTGCAGGTCGGGAGCACAAACCAAACAATCGAAGTGCAGGGTGCTGCCGATATAGTCACTCCGGTCGACTCAGGCGAGAAGTCCGACACACTCACCACGAAAGAACTGCAGAATTTCGTTCAGGTAGGCAGTAACGCCGCCGAATACGTCAAGATCATGCCCGGTTTTGCGGTCAACAATGGTGCTTCGAACAAATCGAACTACAACGGTCAAACCATCGGAATCAATGCCAACGGCGATGCCGGAAGCCAAAGTCCGCTGAATAACGCCTTCATCTATAACGGCTTGCCGGGGAACACGCTAGACATCGTTGCCGACGGCGCGCATGTCTCGGATCCGGGATGCAATTGTGACACGCCCGTAAACCCGAACTCGGACTTCATCCAGGAGTTCAAGATTCTCGCCTCAAACTTCAGCGCGGAGGAACAGAAGGGGCCCATGGTCATCACTTCTGTGACTAAGGCGGGCGGCGCACAATTCCACGGCAACGCGTTCCTTTATGCCAGAAATTATGTGCTGAACGCGAACGACGCTTACTCGAACGCTCTGGG
>JAVKSW010000113.1:0-7634 GCA_039583505.1 Bryobacteraceae bacterium
CGGGCGTTACGATGATGCGGACAGCGGGCTCGCTTGAACCGTACACCGATATCAATGTCAAGCGGCTGATCGACAGCGGAGCGATACCGGGCCCGACAATGGATGCGACCGGACCGTACATTCAGGGACCGGGTGGATTCTCGATTCAGATGCCTTCGCTTCGTTCTCCGGAGCAGGCCAGGCGGCTGGTGGACTACTGGGTGGAAGAAGGCTCGACTTCTTTCAAGGCGTACATGAATATCTCGCATGACGCACTTGCCGCGGCTATCGAGGCGGTGCACCGGCATGGGCTGAAGATCACCGGCCATCTCTGCTCGGTGGGGTTCACAGAGGCCGCTGAATTGGGAATCGACGACCTGGAGCACGGTCTGCTGGTAGACACGGAGTTCACGCCCGGCAAACAGCGCGACGTTTGCCCTAGCGCCCGGGAGAGCGGCCCTTCGATCGAGAATTTGGATTTGAAGGCTGCACCCGCGCAAGCGATGATTCACACGCTGGTGGAGCACAAGGTGGCGGTGACGTCTACACTCGCGGTGTTCGAGGCGATGATTCCCGGGCGGCCGCCGCTCGAACAACGAATGTTGGACGCGATGTCGCCGCAAGCGGCGGTGAGCTACCTGTCGGCCAAAGAACGCGCGACCGCCCACCCGAATGGACGCACGCTTGCCTGGCTCAAGAAGGAGATGGATTTCGAGCGAGAGTTCGTAAGCGCCGGGGGGCTGCTGATTGCGGGTTGCGATCCGACCGGGAATGGCGGAGCGTTGCCAGGTTTTGGGGATGAGCGGAACCTGGAACTACTGGTCGAAGCCGGCTTCACGCCGGAGCAGGCGATTCGCATCTATACATTTAACGGGGCGGCGTACTTGGGTCAATCGGATCGGATTGGATCGATCGCGCCGGGGAAACAGGCGGATCTCGTGGTCGTCGAGGGCGATCCCTCGACACATATTTCCGATGTCGAGAAGGTGAAGTACGTTTTCAAGCAGGGCGTCGCTTTCGATCCGGCGAAGCTGATCGATTCCGTACGCGGCGCGGCGGGAATTCATTAAGGTGGGAGCGGCGCTATGGCATTCCGGACGGTAGCTTTCTTTCTGATCGCTTTGACGTGTGCGCCGGCGCAGGAGACAGGCGCGCCGGGGACGCGAATTGAGGAGATCGTAAAACAACTGGAGCAAGTGCATTCGTTCGGGCCGGTGTCGATTTCGCCCGACGGCAGATGGGTGACTTGGACCGAGCGGACTGTGGACGGCGGCAACGGCGAGCTCTACCTTTTCGATTGGAAAAACGCATCCGCGAAGCCCCGGCATTTAACAGCAGGCGATGGAAAAGCGGCGATGAAGGAATCCGGTGTGGCGTGGTCGCCCGATAGCACGCAGATCGCGTTTTTCTCGGATACAGGCACGGGGCAGGAGCAAGTGTTTGTTGCGGAGGCATCGAGCGGCAAGGCTCACCGGCTGACGAATCTGAATGGGTATGTGCGAAACATCCGCTGGTCTCCGGACGGGAAGCAGATTGCATTTCTGTACGCGGAGGGCGGTGGCGGGGGTGGTCCGCTGGAAGCGGTGCCGGCACAAACCGGCGCGATTCAAAGCGAGATTCATAACCAGCGGCTCACAATTGTGAATACAGCCACGGGCGTGAATACGGCGACCGGAGAGATGCGCCAGGTTTCACCCGCGGATCTGAATGTATACGAATATGACTGGTCCCCGGATGGGCATCGGTTTGCGGCACTGGCTGCACCCGGGCCCGCGGACAACAACTGGTGGATTGCGCAGCTCTACGTTCTGGACATCGCCTCCGGGCAGATGAAGGCGGTATACCGGCCGCCAACTGAGCGGCAACTCGCGGTGCCCAGGTGGTCTCCGGATGGGAAGCAGATCGCGTTTATCGGTGGGTTGATGAGCGATGAAGGTTTCAATGGCGGCGATCTTTTCGTGATGAATAGCGGAGGCGGTGAGCCGGAGGATGTTACTCGAACGAGGAAATCGACACCGACGTGGTTCGCCTGGCGCGGCAACGGGGAACTGATCTTCAGCGAAATCGTGGAGGGCGGCAGCGCGATATCCACGCTGAAGCTGAAGGGCGGGGACAGTGAGACGCTATGGAAAACCGGGCAAGATGTGCATGACGGCGGGAATGCGCCGAATTTCGCCTTGGCAAACGATGGCCGTACGAGTGTTGTGGTCCAATCGTCGTGGCCACAAGCGCCCGAGGTCTGGGGCGGCCCGATTGGCGATTGGCGGCAACTGACGCACGCGAATTCCGAGCAGCATCCGCAGTGGGGGAAAGCGGAGAGCCTGGTGTGGAGCAGCGACGGATTGCAGGTTCAAGGATGGCTGGTATATCCCGAGCATTTCGATGCGGCGAAACGGTACCCGATGATTGTCGAAATCCATGGAGGTCCATCGAACGTAAGGACAGCTTCGTGGCCGACTCTGCATTTCGACATGTCGGTGATGTCGGGGCTTGGCTATTTTGTCTTTTTCCCGAATCCCAGAGGAAGTTATGGGGAAGGCGAGGCGTTTACCCGTGCGAATGTGAAGGATTTTGGCGGCGGCGATCTTCGAGACATCCTGGCAGGCGTAGATGCGGTGACGAAGAAAGTTCCGGTCGACCCGCACCGGATTGGTGTCACGGGCTGGAGCTACGGCGGGTATATGACGATGTGGGGCGTCACTCAGACGAACCGATTCCGGGCAGCGGTGGCGGGGGCAGGAATCGCGAATTGGCTCAGCTATTACGGCGAGAACTCGATTGACGAATGGATGATTCCGTTCTTCGGGGCATCGGTTTATGACGATCCGGCGGTGTACGCGAAGAGCTCGCCCATCACCTACACAAAGCACGTGAAGACTCCTACGCTGGTGATTGTCGGGGAACGCGATGGCGAGTGCCCGGCGCCGCAATCGTTCGAGTTCTGGCATGCGCTGAAGACGCTAGGTGTTCCGACGCAACTGGTGGTTTATCCAGGCGAGGGTCACGGATTCCACGAAGCCAAGGACAATGTCGATCGCCTACGGCGGACGGCGGCGTGGTTTGACGAGTATCTGAAAACCGACGATACTTCCGGTTTTGCCGGGCGCTAACGGCCTTCGCGCGCGTGGCGGCTTGCTCCGTTCGACTGCGTTTTGCGCCCGGCGGCTTTCTCGATTTCAGAATTCATTTCGCCTCCGATAAGAATGGCCGCGGAGGTGAAGTAGAGCCAGAGCAGAAGCATGGCAACTCCTTCGAGGGGTCCGTACACGACGTGGTAAGAGTGAACGCGCTCAAAGTAGAGACGAACCAAGCCGGTGGCCAGCAGCCACAGGAGCAGCGCCAGAACTGCGCCGGGAGTGCTCCACTGCCACTCGCGATCGGAAAGGTTGGGTCCGAAACGATAGAACAAGGCAAAGCAGGCAAGCAGCAGAACCACGAGAACGGGCCACTGAATGCAAGGCGTGAGAAGGTCCAACGAAGCGTGGCCGCCGAAGCGCTGCCCAAGCGCTTCCGCTGCCCGCGTGCCGTACGTGACGACGCAAAGAGAGAGTATAAACAAGACGGTCACGCTCGCGGTTAATAGAGCGGCAATGCCCACCACCTTCCACGGCCGTCTCTGCTCCTTCACTTCATAAGCGGTGTCCAGGCCGGTGAGGAGGGCCCAGGTTCCGTTCACCGCGGCCCATGCAGCGCCGAGCCCCGCTGAAAAGATCCCCATACCGGCGGTAGCCGTCTGATTCAGCTTTTCGATCATAGTCTGCATCAATGCGGCGGATTCCCGCGGGAGAATTCCCGAGAGGCTTCGCGCAAGGGTGCTGCGCAATTCGGGAGCCGCGCCGGGAAATTTGCCCAGCAGAAAGAAAAGCAGGAGCAGCCCCGGGAACATGGCGAGGAAATGATAAAACGCGAGTCGGGCCGCTTGCCCGAACACTGCATCTTCCCAAGTTTCCCGCCACGTACGGATTAGCAATTCACGCCAGGACAACTGACCCAGCGTCCAGAGGTTGACCATAGTTAACAGTTTGAACCGCAGGCTACAATGAGGAAGTCTCAGAAGGGCTGCATTGAATAGCCGCGCCTGTAGGCGCCGGCACAAATCCTATCAAAACTGCTGTAATGACTGAATTGGTTTTAGAAACGTACCGCTACCGGGAATTGATCTGGGCGCTGGCGCTGAAAGAGCTGAAGATCCGCTATAAGCGTTCTGTTTTGGGCTTCCTGTGGGCGCTGCTGAATCCGATGCTGCTGATGCTTGTTCTGACCGTCGTGTTCTCGACGATCATGCCTTTCCCGATACCGCACTACGCCATTTTTCTGTTGAGCGTACTTCTGCCGTGGACGTTTTTTGCACAATCGCTTTCCTACGCGACCGAGTCCATTGTCGGTAATGCCGATTTGATCAAGAAGCTGCGCGTCTCGAAAATCGTATTTCCAGTCGCGGCTTTGGTGTCGAATCTGATCAATCTACTGCTGTCGCTGATCCCACTGGTGTTGCTGGTGGTGGTTATGCGGCACCCACTTCATGTCACGTGGCTGTACTTACCGGTTCCGCTGTTGGCGCTTGCCATATTGACGCTGGGCGCGACGTTCTTCTTCGCAGTGGCGAACGTTTATTACCGGGATGTTACTCATATCGTACAGATCCTGCTGCAGGTCTTGTTTTACCTGACGCCGATTTTGTATGCAGAGGACTTCTTTCCGGCTAAATACAGATGGATCTTTAAGCTCAATCCCCTGGTTTTCGCTTTTCACGGGTTCCGGCTGAGCGTGTACTACGGCAAATTGCCGACGCTGCAATCGATCGTCGCTTCGTTTATCTGCGCGTTTCTCTCGCTTGCGGTGGGCTTCGCGATTTTTCGGCGGTACCAGGACGATTTCGTGTTTTACATCTGACGAGAATGCAAGACGATTCTGTCGCGATTAGAGTGGAGGACGTGACCCAGCGATTTCGGGTCATTCAGGAGCGGCCGGACACGATTCGCGAGTTGTTCTCCAAGTTTTTCCGGCACGAGTCGAATTTCCATAACTTCGATGCCGTAAAGAACGTGTCGTTCACGGTAAACAAGGGCGCGATGGTGGGTCTCATCGGCCGAAATGGCTCAGGCAAGAGCACACTATTAAAGATCATTGCTGGCGTTTATAAGCCTTCGGCGGGACGTGTTCACTTGAGCGGCACAATCGCCCCGCTGATCGAACTCGGTGCGGGTTTTCATCACGAATTGACAGGCCGCGAGAATATCCTGCTCAACGGTTTGCTGCTCGGTTTCTCGAAGCGCGAGATGCAGGAGCGCGAACAAAGCATTCTCGAGTTTGCCGACATCGGGGACTTTATCGATACGCCGGTAAAGCAATACTCGTCTGGAATGTACACCAGGCTGGCGTTTGCGGTGGCGACTGCAGTGGATCCGGACATCCTGGTGCTCGATGAAATTCTGGCAGTGGGCGATGCGGGGTTTCAGCAGAAGTGCTTTGAGCGGCTGCAGCGATTCCGCGCGTCGGGAAAGACGATTCTGCTAGTAACGCATAGCATGCAAATCGTTATCGAGCATTGCGACCGGGCGATTTTGCTCGATCAAGGGAAATTACTCGCCGATGGCTGTGCCAGTGAGGTGGTTGATCTCTACAGCGCGCGTTCGGGCATCGAAACGCCAAGCCCGGAACTAATCGACGCCGCGCAGTAGAGCTGGTCGGCAACGCGCGGCATGACAGGATGGCACGATCGCAGATGCCACTACCTGTTCGTGTACAGGGAAGCGGTTTCTCTGGAACAGTACTTTAAGACACTGTTGCAGTACCAAAACGGGACGGTCGGCTTTTTGGGTGATGTACTCAGCAGGGCTCGTCATGTACAATCGTTCTTCGCACATAAATACTAGTTGCCGTGGGCGGTGGTCTTCGGGCGGTCGCACACAGCGGTCGAGGTTTGGTTTTGAGTACATCTATACCTGTTCCAACTCATGAAGATACGCCGTGTGACCTCGTGACCACGCAGGTCAATTTCGGTCTCGCTTATGCACGCGAGGCGCGTTCCGCGTACGATTCCGGCCGTACTGAGTACGGGGATCTGGCACGAGACATTGCCATGCGGGCTTACTCGACTGCAGTGCGCTTTGCCGCGCGGCTGTCCAATGGAACGTCGCATTCCATGACCCAGGAACTGACGAAACTCGAAGCCGAGGTTGACGGCCTGTTACAGCCGGCACCGGCGCGCTTACGGTCGATTGCGTAGGGCGCGAAAAAGCCGCCTGTCTGGCGGAGGAAGAGGGATTCGAACCCCCGAGTGAGTTCCCCCACTAACGGTTTTCAAGACCGCCGCCTTCAACCGCTCGGCCATTCCTCCGATACCAAAGTACCTGATTTCCCAACGGTTTCTCAACAGTGGCGACCGTGGATCGGTCGTAGCCCAATTTGACCGTGAGCTATCTCATTGCGTCGTCCCGCGCGAATTATTGAGGGATTGGAAGAAGCGATAGTCTGGTCGCGCGGGAAGAGCGGGCGGGTCCGCGTCACCGTGGTGACGGTTCCTGAGATCGACGTGCGCAAGGTGCGCCGTCAAATGGGACTGAGTCAAACTCAATTCGCTACAAAGTTCGGGTTTCCGCCCGCCACACTCCGCAATTGGGAGCAAGGGCGGGCCACTCCGGACGCACCTACGCGAGTACTGCTGGCCGTAATCGCCAAGCATCCCGAGGCTGTCGAGGATGTGCTCGGTAAAGCGAGTTAATTCCAACGGCCTCAATTGTCGCACCGGCGTGCTCCGAGTGTCGCACTGGAGCGATCCCGCGCTTAGGGGATGTGCCATTAAACTCCCGTGAAGCGGGTACGCGGATACCGCACCCGTGCGTTTAACAGGCAGGAGCGGTAAAAAAATGAAAAAGAGAATACTTCTCGGATGTGCCGGTTTGCTACTCGCCAGCTCCACGATGTTTGCGGGTTGGGGAGATCGAGGCTATGACCATCACGAGCGCTATGAGCGCCGTGGAGGAGTGTATGTGGGCGTCGCGCCTGGGTATGCGTACGGGTACGCGCCGGAGCCTTACGTCAACCCGTACGACGCGCCCGTACCCTACGACTATGAATACGCTGCGCCTGCGCCTTATTATGGCGGCGCATGGGTATCCGGAGGCTGGGGACACGAACGCCGTGACGGGAATTGGGGCAGAAGCGATTGGAGACACCATCGAGAACGCTAGAACGCGTCTCTGCCGGGTGGGGCCGAAGAACGGAATGCTCCTCGACCCTTTTCACTTCACCTGGATGGTAATTGATTCCGATTTGCTGTTGCCTTTGGCGTCTCGAGCTGTGATGGTGTACGTCGTGGTTCTCTTCGGCGCAACGTCGACGCAGTGTTGATAGGTCGGTCGGGCCTGTTCAACCGGGGGATCGAGCTTCACGGTCGTGGCGTTGACGACTCCGTAGCAAAGCTGCGTGTGCTCGCCGGGATGGAGCACGCCCGAATCGGCGCTGAAGGTGGTGAATTTGATCTCGCCCGATCCGTAGATCTGGTTCACGACGCGCTTTTGGGCTTCGGCACGTTGGGCCTGCGCGGCTTCCTCAGCTTTGCGTCCGCTCTCGTACCGCGAATAGAAGGTCCATGCGACGTATAGAGCCGCGATGATGAACGCGACCGTCGTGTAGGGCAAAAGGAATCGCAA
>JAVKSW010000114.1:0-7571 GCA_039583505.1 Bryobacteraceae bacterium
TGCTGTATGGAGTAAGTGCTAGCGATCCGGTCAGCGTAGCCGGCGCCGCACTGATGTTATTGACAGTCGCACTGGCGGCGTGTTATCTACCGGCGCGCTGGGCCAGCCGAGTGGATCCCCTGGTGGCTTTACGCGAGGGATGAGCCGGCTCAGTGAAACCAAGAGCCGCGATTGTACGAATTCTTTGGCTGATCACGGTTGTGTTCGTGCTGATCGGGATCGCGATTGTCATCCGGAGAATGCTGCAACTTTTCGCCCCCGCTCCCGCAACCGCAAACTTTCCGGACGCGGCGGCGCTGGATGCAGGTTTCGCGCGGCACCGCCTGCTAACCATGGTCCACATCATTCCCGGACTGCTGTTCGTGGTGCTGGGCCCTTTCCAGTTTGTCCGGACTCTGCGTAGCCGCAGGCCTGCACTGCACCGCTGGATGGGGCGCGTGATTCTTGCGTCGGGGATGATCATCGGCAGCACGGCCCTGATCATGAGCCCTCAAATGGCGATAGGCGGCATCAACGAGACAGCCGCGACCATGCTATTCGCGACGGTCTTTCTATTCGCCCTGATCAAAGGTTTTCTCTCCATCCGACGGGGACAGGTTGCTGTGCACCGGGAATGGATGATTCGGGGGTTTGCGGTTGGATTGGCGGTGACCACTGTGCGACCGATCGTCGGCGTCTTTTTCGCCACCAGAAGCCTTACGCATCTAACACCGCACGAGTTCTTCGGCACGGCTTTCTGGCTTGGGTTCACAATCAGCTTCATCGCCGCCGAGATCTGGATCAACTACACGAGACCGCGAATTGCGGCTGCTCAGTTCACGCGGTGAGCCGAGCCGAAGCGTAGCAGTCCCAATGTCAGCGCCCGTATACGGCGGACCGCGCGCTGGGCCACTACGGCTGTTGGGGTGTTGGCAATACTGTTGTTCTGTCCCGGTCTCACTGCCTTGGGCGACGGTGACCGGAAGGGGGGAATGAAGAACTCGGGCACTCTCACGCTCGATGCGGGATCGCTTCTCAATATCACGGCGGGCCTATATTCAATCGACCGGAACCACGAACGTAAACGGCACGGTTCAGGCCACCACCAGAACGATAAATACCGGCGGGACGCTGAGATTCACCGGCAATCTTCGGCGCGGACAACTGTGAGATGGCCCAGGGCGGGGCATCGACCGACTAAACAGATTTGCAGCGCGAGGCGAGGAGTCCTGTGGCCGCAGTGAGGTCAATGTCGGCGATGAGCAACCCTTCGTGTCCGTACGGCTGATAGCTCAGCAGCGTCCCGTCGGGCCGCACCACCGCCGAAGTTGTCGGCGATCCAGCGCTTGCGCAGTTGACAGTCGCAAAATAGCAGGTGTTCTCGGCGGCGCGACACAAGACTGCTTTCTCATGGAATGAGTTCGCGGGATCGGCGAAACTCGAGGGCACGTAACCGCCGGGCTCGGCTTCGTGGAATTGAGGGTGGAACACGATGTGTGCGCCGCGGCGGACGGACCAGCGGACCGTTTCCGGGTAACGCCAACCCTCATGGCAGATTGCGATACCAAATGTCAGGGGACCGGTTTGGAACACCCGCCGCCCGGAACCGGCCGAATAGATAGGCTCCTCCGATGGGTCGAGTTGGACTTTGTCCTGGAAACCGGCGATGGTTCCGTCTGGATTGATGACTAGTGCGGTGGCGAACAAGGCGCCCTCCGCGACCCGTTCGGTGCCGAGAACAACTGCGAGGTTGGCCATTGCGGCGGCGGCTGCGATGGCGGACCAGGCGCGTTCGAGGAACTGGGCGTCGGGCGGCGGCGCCAGCTTCCCCGGTCCTCGATAGCCGGGAATGAAGCATTCCGGAAAGCAGATGAGCCCGGCGCGCTCGCGGGACGCTTCAGCAACGGCTTGTTCGGCCAACGTCACCGACTCCTCGGGAGTCGCTGGGAACCGTATGTTGGCGAGTGCGATGCGAAAGGTGTTCATTTCACTTGCTCCGTTCAATCATAGGCCGCTCTCATTTAACCGGCCCGACCATACACCAGGAAATTCGGTATCGTTAAAGAATCGGAAATCAGGAAAGGAAGGTCCCAGATGGCGATCTCGTTTGAAGTGAATGGACAAAAAAAGTCCGTCGATGTAGACCCGCAAACTCCGCTGCTTTGGGTTCTACGGGACACATTGAATATTACGGGCACTAAGTACGGGTGTGGGATTGCCGCGTGCGGCGCCTGCACGGTTCATATCGACGGACAGCCGTCGCGCTCGTGCGTATTTTCCGTGGCCTCCGTAGCCGGTAAAAAGATCACGACCATTGAGGGCCTTTCCGCTGACAGGAGCCATCCGGTGCAGCAGGCGTGGATTGAAGAGCAGGCGCCACAGTGCGGTTATTGTCAATCGGGGCAGATCATGACCGCCGTCGCGTTTCTCAAGCGCAACGCGAAGCCGACCGCGGCGGAGGTGGATGAAGCAATGTCGAACAATATTTGCCGGTGCGGGACCGCTCAGAGAATTCGCGCGGCGGTACTGAAAGCCGCGGATCTGATGCACGGCGCGAAAGCTTCCGGGAACTCTGCAGGAGGTGAACTGTGAGCACCGCAGTGACCCGCAGAACGGTGTTGAAGACTACGCTGACAACCGGGGCGGTGGCCGGGGCGGCGCTGGTGATCGGCTTCGAAGTGCCACAAGCAAAGGGATCGCTGGAAAAGCCGGTGGTCAATCCGCTGACGGCTTGGATAAAGATAGACCAAAACGGCGCAGTGACGTTGGTTTATTCGAAGTCGGAGATGGGACAAGGCGTCTCGACGTCGCTGCCGATGATTCTGGCGGAGGAGCTATGCGTGGATTGGAAAGACGTTCGCGTCGAGCACGCACCCGTCGAGCGGGCGTTTGGCAGCCAAGGCACCGGAGGGAGTGGAAGCGTGACCACCATGTGGATGCCGCTTCGCACGGCTGGGGCGGCGGCACGGCAGATGCTGATTGCGGCTGCAGCGCAACAGTGGGGCGTCACACCGGAAGTCTGCGTAGCGAAAAGCGGCGCTGTTTGGCACAACAGTGAGAAGTTGCTCTATGGAGAATTGATCGAAAGAGCATCGCAGTTGCCGGTCCCGGATCTTCAATCCGTGCAATTGAAGAAACCGGAGGAATTTCAGCTCATCGGAAAATCTGTTCCACGCACGGACATCCCGGCGAAGACGGATGGCAGCGCGATTTTCGGATTGGATGTTCGTGTTCCGGGGATGGTGTATGCCGTGGTTGCACGGTGCCCGGTTTTCGGCGGCAAGGTAAAGGCCTTCGATGCGACAAAAGCCAAGGCGATTAAGGGCGTTCGCGACGTGTTCGAGATTCCGGGCGTGGCGAAAGGCGTACATTCGTGCGGCGGCGTCGTGGTGGTCGCAGATACCACGTACATAGCGATGCAAGCTCGAAAACAACTGCAAATCGATTGGGATTACGGTTCAGCAGCTACAGAAAGCAGCGAGACGCTGCGCAAGCAGTTCCGGACGCTGGTCGATTCAAATATGAAGGTGATACTCGATCAGGGCGATGCCGATCATGTTATTTCGAGCGCGGAATCGGACAAAAAGATCGAGTGCGATTACGAACTGCCCTTTCAGGCGCACGCAACCATGGAGCCGATGAATTGCACGGTTCATATCGCCAGCGACGGGGCGGAGGCTTGGGCTCCCAGCCAGAGCCCGGACATGGTTCAGGGGATTATCGGTCAGTTGACCGGTCTTCCCGCTGACAAAATCCGCGTTCATACAACCTTTATGGGGGGTGCGTTCGGGCGCCGATACCAAGCGGATTTTCCAACGGAAGCGACGCAAATCGCGCAACGCGTAGGCAAGCCGGTACAGTTGGTGTGGTCCCGCGAGGACGATATGACACACGATTTTTATCGGCCTGCGTCGTATCACCGGCTGAGCGGCGCCGTGGATGGGGAGGGAAACATCGTTGCCTGGCGGCACAAACAGGCCTCCACTTCAATCGCTGAGTGGTTCAACCCGCACGAAGCTCCGGAATCGTCAGAACTGGGTTGCACGACGCAGATGCCGTATCTGGTGAAGAGCTACAAATTGGAGTACTTGCCGGCTGCGTCGGCGGTGCCGCGGGCCTGGTGGAGATCGGTCGAGGCGTCGGTGATCGGGTTTGTAATGGAAAGCTTCATGGACGAACTTGCTCACGCGGCGGGCGCCGATCCGTATGAATTCCGCATTCAAAAGCTCGGCGAGGTGCGCTTGGTAAAGGACGCAGTGGACGCGCGTGGACGTCCGTTGGACACGGCCCGTTTCAAAGGGGTGCTGCAACTCGCAGCGGAGAAGAGCGGCTGGGGAAAGCCATTGCCGAAAGGTGAAGGGCGTGGGATAGCGGCGCACTATTCGTTCCACAGTTATGTCGCGAACGTAGCTGAAGTGGCCGTCGAAAATGGACACGTGCGGGTGAAGCGGGTGATCTCGGCGGTAGATATCGGAACGCCAGTCAATCCGGATGGCATTCGAGCTCAGGTGGAGGGCGCGATTGTGTACGGGTTAACGGCAGCGCTGAAAAGCCAGATCACGATTCAAAACGGTCAGGCGATGCAGAACAATTTCAATAAGTTCTCGACTCTCTCTATGAGAGAAACACCGCGTATCGAGGTTTACATCGTGCCGAGCAGTATCGCTCCAACCGGAATCGGTGAACCCGGATTGCCGCCTACCGCTCCGGCGGTGATGAATGCAATCTTTGCGGCGACCGGGAAGCGGATCCGCAGATTACCGCTGCAGCCCACCGACTTGGCGTAACCGGGCGGTTCCGCGCGGGCGAAACTTACAGATTTGCGTTTGCAGGGGCGGACGGCACGCCCGAGGGCGCCGCTCGCAATTTCAGAATGCACCAGGCCGTGATCACAATGCCGTAGGTCAGGAGAATGAGTGTTAGGATGTCTGCCGCCTGGTTCTTAAAGAAAGGGACGATCAAGGAGCAGAAACAGGACACTAGCTCGCCGAGGAGCGCCAATTCCCAAAAAATTATCCAAACCGCGGTGTTGTGGGGGCGCGCGATGTTTTGAGCCCGCATTGCTCGTTGCAGTGTCCACAACAAGGCCAGAGTCGCTGCAGCCGAGCCCGCCCAAGCGACAACCCCCAAAGTGGCGAGCAGGCCGGGCTGGCCGTTCTCGTCACTCGGGGCCGCGAACAAAAATATGAAGAAACCGAAGATGGTTGCGAAGAATAGCCCAGAGATCAACCTCCCCAGCGCGATCTTTCGCAACTTTGAGATCTCCGATTTGACTTCCTCGAAGACATCCCACCCCACCAAAGGAAAAACAAACGCGAACAAGAAACGGGAATAGAGAAACACTCGAAACCGCGTCTCCGAATCCGACCAGAGCCAAACATCGATCACGTCAAACAGGAATGTGAGCACGCAGGCGAGCGTTATGAATACGTATACTCGCTGCAGTTTCAGTAGAAGGACCCGAGCGAGAAGCAGAGCGTCCAGCGCGGCGCCCGCGATGTTCATCCAGTAGTTTGTTTGATCTAACATCCGCTAAACACCATTTGAACCTACTGCGGTGCGATCAGCGGCTGAAAAGTAAGCGGGAGCTATTTTATCGAGGCAATCGGCTGAATAGTGGATAGATCGATCGGCTGTCCGGCAGCGGCGTTTTCATCGTTCAGGGCTTGATCCGTTGCTGCAATCACGATGGCGGCCAGTGCCGCGTAGGGCTGGGCTGCCGGAACCATGTCTGCAATGGAAGCCGCTATTTCCAATTCCGTGAGAATATCAGCTACGGAGACGTGCGGGCCAGCAAGTGCGCGGATGTGTGCCGCTTTGTCTCGGATTGCCGCTGCACTCCCGCTGCTCACGTGCATGGCAGTTTCGAACGCGTTCTCCAGTACGACGATGCTGAGAGTGAGATTCCTAACCGCTACAGTGACCTGAGCCTGATTGCTCGCGTTTGCGGCCGTACGATACACGGTGTAGGCGGCGAGAGCTGTCGAATAGGTCGCAGCGGCTTGATTGAACGTGGCGCTATACTGCGCAAACGCGCCGGGGAGTGACGCACGCAGTGACGTGAGTGCGCCGTGAGCGAGCGTCAACGAATCGTACGACGCGCCGTCGAATGTGTTGATCTGGTTCGGGTGATTCGGTTGGCTATTACACCCAGTGGAAGTGAGTACGGCGGCGAAGATCGCGAGCGATAGAGCCGCAGATGTGTATTTAGTACGCATAGGCTTTCGAAGACAGAGTACGGGGGAGGGGAAAGCGTGCAAGCTAGCCGTTGCCGCTAATCTATTGAAAACGAAAGACTGGCGATTATTTTAAAAACCCGTGACCCGCTACAAGGAGGTCTTCAGGTGGGCTGGGCTGGAGAGACTTGTGCGGTTCAAAGAGCGATAGGACTCTGATGCAAGTGGATTAACGACGCGTCGTCCTACCTACCTGAACAGGCGCGGCACGCCCTTAGTGAATGCATCCTTGACTGCGAGGTTTCGCCGCACCGGCGGCGGCGTCATATCGCGCTCATCCGAGTTGAAGGTCTTTTCGCCTTGCGAGATGAGGTAATCTGCCGTGCGCGCCGCGAGTGACTGAATGGTCAATCCCGGGTTCGCCGAACCCTGCGTCGGCAAAATGCTTCCGTCGCAAACGAACAGGTTCGCCACATCGTGCGTGCGCCCATACTTATCGACGACCGACGTTGCCGGATCGCCTCCCATACGAGCAGCGCCCACCAGGTGCGCGTAGCGCGCCTCTTGCACCACCTCTTCGGCCCCGGCCGCCCACATCACGTTCATCACCGTTTTCTTGCCGAAGTCGATCAGCTTTTTGTCGTTCTCGTGCAAATTGAACGTGACCTTTGCCACTGGTATGCCGAACTGGTCCTTATCTTCCGCAAGCTCGACGCGGTTCTCTTCCCAAGGAAGAATTTCACCCAGGACTCCGAGTGCCGCCCAGTGGTTATAGTCCATCAACACGCGGCGCATTCCCCAGCCCCAAGCGCCTTTGGCAACCATCATTTGCTTCGCGAAGGCGATGGGAAGCGGCCCGACCGTCTGTATCGCGAACCCTCTGACAAAGCCGCGCTTCGGGTCGGTCTCGTAGAACTCCTCTGTCAGAGCGTGGGCGGGAGGAGCTTTGTACATGCGAATCAGATCGGCGAAGCGGCCCAGAACGACATTACCCGCCTGCGCCATGAGATAACGGCCCACCGTGCCGCTCGAATTCGCCAATCCGTTGTCGTGTCCCGCACAGGCGGAATTCAGCAACAGTCGTGGGGTCTCGATTGCATAGCCGGAAACGATCACCGCCTTCGCGCGTTGAAAACGCTCGCGTCCTTCGCGATCGAAATAGAACACGCCATTCACGTGTTGCTTGTCTCGCATCGAGATGCGCGACACCATTGAGAAGTCGCGAACCTCCGCTCCGAACCGGAGCGCTTCGGGCACATGCGTGATCAACGTGCTCGCCTTGGCGCCGACCTTGCAACCCTGAATGCAGAAGCCGCGGTAAATACAGTGCGGCCGGTCTCCGTGCGAGCCCGAGAGGATGGCGACGGGACCTCCCGCACAGACGCGAATCCCGAGTTTCGTGCAGCCCTTCACCAG
>JAVKSW010000115.1:0-7540 GCA_039583505.1 Bryobacteraceae bacterium
CTCCACACCCGCTCGGAAGACGCATCGCTGCTGAACGGAGTTCTGGAAAGCGTAAGCGCGCAACTCGCTCGCGCGGAAAAACTCGAGCCTGATCTCTTTGTGGTTCCTTCCCGCTACTTGCGCCGGCAGAATGTCAGCGATCTGTCGCAGGCACTGGGGCTGTTCGGAGCAAACCTTGCTTTGAGCGGCTCGCTCGCACATGTGGCTGAGTCCGTCACATTGATCTTACGCCTGACCGAAACTTCCACTGGCAAGCTTCTTCGTCACGCCGAAGTCTCCGCCCCCGTAGCCGCTCTTTATGCTCTCGGCGGGCTGGCCGCCCAGCGCGCTGCGCTTCTGCTGGACGTTCGACGCAAGGACTTGGGACAGCTCCCTTTAACCGCCGACACAGCCAACGCCGATGCTTATGCGGCCTATGAACGCGGCCGAGGTCTGCTTGGGGGCTATGGCCTCCCGGTCACCGACCAAGCTATCGCCGAGCTGCAAAAAGCCGTCGATCTCGACCCGGCTTTTGCGCGGGCTTGGGCCGCTCTCAGTGAGGCTTATTCGCAAAGATTTCACTTGACCAAGGATGTAGCGGCTCTCGACCTCGCCGATCGAAATAGTGCGAAGGCTCTGGCACTGGCCCCGGATCTCTCGACCGCATATTCCAGCCGGGCCAAGTTCGAGCTCTACAAAGGTCTCTATCCCGCCGCCATCGAGGACGCGCAAAAAGCGTCGAGGCTCGATCCTGACAACGCGGACGCCCTGATCGCTTTGGCCGAGACTTACCGCAGATCGGGAAAACTCGATCTCGTGGAGCAGACCTACGAGAAGTTGTCGAAAGATCGTCCGAATAACTGGTTCGTGCTGAACGATTGGGGCGATTACTGCATAGACCAGGCCAATTACGCGCGCGCTGAGAAGTTATTCCGCGAAGCCACCCTCCTCGCTCCGCGGGCCGCCCTGCCGTGGCGAAATCTCGGAGCCGTCTACCTTGAAACCGGACAGCTCGAGGACGCAAACCGGGCGCTGAACCGCTCTGTATCTCTTCTTCCCTCCGGCGAGGCGTACGCAAACCTGGGAACCGCTTTATTCTGGTTGGGCAAGTATCGCTCCGCTGCGGACGCGTATGTCAAGGCGGTGAATTTAAACCCCCAGCATCCCCATTTGTGGCGAGACTTAGGCGACGCTTACCAGATGATTCCCGGTATGAACGGCAAAGCCACGGCAGCGTGGAAGAAGGCCGCCGATCTCACCGCGGGACTGCTCGACGCCAATCCCAATAACCTCGATGAATTGGTTGACTTGGCGCTCTATAAGGCGAAGCTGGGCGAAACTACAGCCGCGCTCACTCTGCTGCGCCGCGTCGATACATTCCCGGCCCTGACGGTTGAGCAGCTATTCAACGAATCGGTTGCTTACGAGTTGTCTGGCAGACGGGACACTGCGCTGCAACTGCTCCGCAAAAGTATTAGGCTTGGCTATTCACCTGCAGACATTCTGCATGCACCGGAATTGGCGAGTTTACGCCGGGACCGGAGATTTAAAGATTTGGAGCTACAGGTCGCGGCACGCTAGTCCGCCGCGCAACTGCTGCCCCGCGCCGCTGTTCCACCATCAACTTCAGGAGGTTGTTAGATGCAGGCACGACTTACTCTCTTCGCTGTGATGTCTGCCGCGCTTGTCGCCATAGGGTGTCACAGCGCCACCGTTCACATTACCTCTCAATGCAATGGCACATTGCCCTGCATCGCGAACGCAAAACCCGATCCGCTCGTAGTAACACAGAGCAGTGGAACCTTTACCGTGAAGTGGAGACCCGCAGAGCATCCGCAGCCTTGGCTGGTGCAATTTCCGGATACGACTCCTTGTAAAGCGGGTACGCTTGTTCAGAGCGGCCGCACCGAAAGCTGCGTCATTGACACATGTCAAATGGATCGGAAATACAAGTACTTCGCGTTTTTCGGTGCCGCGCGAAGCAACGATCCAAGCATTGAGCACGACACAAAGCGCGTCGTGCCGGGTTGCCGGCCGACACCCGGTAAGCCCACGCCTGGTCCCACACGCCAGCCTACACTCTTCTGCTTGGATTTGACCAGCGGCTCGCCTGTCTCGTGTAAAAGTGGCGATCCTCCGCAGGGCTCCGCATCGCCAAATCCGCTGCAAAACGTTTCGGTCGGCGATGACGTCTACTGGCAGCCCGACTCCGGCTGGACCATCACCATGGATGCCGGCGCTTGCGACCAGGGAACATCGATTTCTTCGAAACAAGCCTATTGCACGATAAGCAAGAATGCAGGGAAGTGTTCCGTGCCCGGTTCCTTCTGCACTTACAATTACACCGTGACTCGGAATGGCGCAAACACAGGGCCTTTTCAGATACAGGTGACGAAGCCCTAGTTCGCGCGGCTGTACCTGTATTTAACCGTTCGGATAGAGGCGGTAACCAATCGGCGAGGATCGATGGCGTTCTGGCAAGAGCAAGGCAGATTTAATTCTCAAAAAATTGTTTTCATCGGGACGTGACGCGCGTCGAAAAGGCATACGACAGCTTCATGACTTCTGCTCCACAAGTAACGGAACCCACAGAAACTCTCTCGGAGCCCGCCTCTACGCCGGTCGCCAAACCAGGCCGCCGCATCGTTGAACTCGACATTCTTCGAGGTTTCCTGCTCCTGTGGATGACGTTGACCCACCTGCCTACCAAGGCCAGCATCATCTCGAATCAGACTTTCGGATTCGTCTCCGGCGCCGAGGGGTTCACCTTTCTCGCCGCCTTTATGATCGGCCAAATCGAGCATCGAATTGAACAGAAAAGCGGCCGGTTCGCCACCCTTCGCGACGTATCGAAGCGAACGCTGCGAATGTATTTTTACCATTCCGCGCTGCTGGCCGTCGCCTTCACATTGGTCGCGGAGATCGGCGTGCGATTTCACCGCCTCGCCCTTCAGAACCTGCTCTCGTTCTATCTCCAGCGCCCGCATAACGCGATCGTTGCCGGCGCCCTTCTCGAATATCGCCCATCGCTTCTCGACATCCTGCCCATGTACATCGTCTTCATGATCTTCACGCCGGTCGCGCGCGCCATCGCTCGACGTTGGGGCTGGACGTTCGTCATATATCTCAGCTTGAGCCTGTGGATCGCAGCGCAGTTCGGCTTACGGCCTTGGATCTATCGCCACATCGATGTATTTGGCTTGGGCGTGCCCGAGACTTCGACGGGAGCATTCGACAGCTACGCCTGGCAATTCCTCTGGATCGTCGGCCTTGCGCTAGGGAGCCTTTATGCAACCTCGAGCCAGTCTGGAGTGAGAATTCCCGGATGGCTCCTCAAGTTGAGCCTGGCTGTCGTCGCGGCTTTTCTCGTACTGCGTTACAGCCCTGTCGATCATTGGATGAATCCGAATCTCTACGGCTGGCTCATTGACAAATGGCATCTGGGTCCTGTGCGCGTCATGAATTTCACCGCTCTCGCGATTGTGCTCGTGCGCTTCGGTGCGCGTATAGCCGCTCTGCCGTTCATGACTCCGTTGGCCGCCCTCGGCCGTGCTTCAATCGAAGTGTTCTGCGTTCACGTTCTTTGTTGCATCGGCGGCAACGCACTCAGCAAAGATGCCGACCCAAGCTTGCCTTGGCCCCAGCAGGCCATTCTGCTGGCGATCACGATTTCTGCTCTGTTTGCGACAGCCCACCTTAATCGGAAGCGCATTGCTGCGCGACGCCATCGCTAACGCATGCAAAGCAGCGAGGCCATTGTCTCGATGCCATCCCAGAGATTTTGCAAGCGCAGATTTTCGTTCGCGCTGTGCTGATTGTCGTCGTGGTTCGCAATCGGAACTGTGATGGTGCGCGTCCCCGCCGCGCGTTCCATCGCGCCCAGGGGAACGCTGCCGCCCATGGTGGGCCATTCGATCACAGTGCCGCGCGCCGCCTCCACCGCGGTCAGTACTTCTTCGGCTATCGGAAGATCCATCGGAGTGCGCGAGGCGTTGTAGCCGGCCGAGTCCTTCTTGACGAGTGCCACTCTGGGGTGTTGCAACAGAACCTCGCGATTAGGAGGCGCCTGAACGACGAAGTAGCCTTTCGAGCCTATGTATTCAACGACGCGATCTTGCTGCTGCTGCCAGTCGATGCCGACAACCACGCGGAGGTCGAGGTCGGCAGTCGCAGTCGACGGGATCACATTCGTGGAATTGGCGCCGGTTTGCCCCGAGGAGATACCGTTGATGTTCAAGCTAGGCAGGTTCAAGAGATCGAGAAGGTGCGCGCCGCCGCCATCCACGTGTCCGAGCGAGAGTTCCTGACGCAGCTTGCCGTCGTTGACCGGCGCCCGCGCCAGCGCCTTCTTCTCCAGCGCTCCGAGCGGCGCGATTCCATCGTAAAAGTGCGGGATCAGAACGCGGCCCTGCTCGTCCTTCATCCCCGCCAAAAGCTGAGCCAGCATCATCGCCGGGTTCGGAGCCCAGTTGCCATAATGGCCGCTGTGTAAACCGCGGTTCGGTCCATAAACGGTGATCTCGACATGCGCATCTCCCCGTGCGCCGAAGACGAGCGTCTGTTGGCGGCTCTGATCCACCGGACCATCGCAGACCAGCCAAACGTCTCCATGCACCAAGTCGCGATGGGCGTCGAGAATCTGTTCCAAGTGCGGCGAGCCGGCCTCTTCCTCGCCCTCCCAGACAAAACGGATATTTGCGCGGAGCGGAATGTGAGCCGCTTCCAGAGCATCGAGCGCCACCAACTGAGCCCAGATCGCGCCCTTGTCATCCCCCGCTGAACGGGCGTAGATGCGCTGCTCGCCGTCAACTTCGCGCAAGACCGGGACAAACGGCGCGTTCCCCCGCCACTCAGAAGGAGTCACGGGCTGGCCATCGTAATGCGCGTAAAAAACTATGGTGTGTTTCGCGCCTGGAGTCTGATGTTCACCGAAAACGACCGGGGGCACGCCGGAAATGGATAGGAGGCGCGCTTCAAAGTGCCGCTGCCGCAGCAGCGATACAAGCGTGTCCGCATTACGCCGAAGATTGGCTGGGTCGGCAGCGACGTTGGGAATGCTGAGCAGGGAACTGAAGCCCTGCAAAATCTCGGCCTCATGTTGCATCCGCCATTGACGCGTCGCTTCAACCGGGTTCTGCGCCCCGAGAGTCAAAGATGTGAGTGCAAAAATGCTCAAGAGCGTCGATGCACCCTCAGACATGAATAGCTCCTTCGCACGGCGCGCTTGACTCTATTTCAGGTACGCGAGGTGATCTTACCGAATGGGAAGAACCGGCCTTTCGTGCCTCGTACCAGGCGAAACCGGACAGCGCGAAAACAGCCGCCATGCAGAACCACGCGAGCCAATCGCCCAGTACGGAATAAACCGTTCTGACACCCCGCGTGGGAAGCTGCGCGACCAGCGTCAGGTCAGTGGATTGGTACTGGTCCATTGAAGCCAACCGGCGGCCCTGGTAATCGTACGCTGCCGAGAGCCCTCCGTTGCTTTGCCGCGACAGATTGAAACCCTGCTCTATCGCACGAAAGCTCGCCATCTCCGTATGGCGCGGATCAATGGCCCGCCAGTCGCTCGCGGGACTCAAGACCACATCGGCATGCTGCGCCCCCGCTTGTGCCAGGAGCTTAGGAAAATCCATGTCGTAACAGATGGCGGCGTCCAACTTGCCATACGGCGTATCGAGTTGGTGCAACCTTCCGTCGGTCTTAACGGACATTGCGGCTTCTGGGCCAGGTGTCGGCCGTGCCTTGAGATATTGCCAGGCGATTTCACCGGAAGGCTCGATGAAAACAAGTTTGTTCTCCAGCGGATGCTGGCGACCGGGAGTCCAGGTACCCAACGACATACCCAGATAAGTTCGGTATTTTGCCGCAAGCGCCTGGCCGCGGTCCAGCAGGGCGGGTTCATCCTGCTTGAGAACATACACAGCTGTTTCCGACCAGAAAATGATCTTTGATCCGGCGGCCGCTTCGCGCTCGCTTCTCGCCAGTAGTTCATCCTGGCCCGCAGCCGTGATGCTCCTGAACTGACCGATCTGTTCATGGTTGGCGTTTCCGTCGATCACGATCTTAAGAAGGCTTTCAGGCAGTTTCGGCCCGTGTTCCGCTGGGGACAAAGAGGCCACGCGCACCGTCGGCGATGATGGTCGGAAGAGCGTAAGCCGTGCCGCTCCCAGCAAGATCACAGCGGTATAGACTCCGGCGAACAACGTTAGTGGACCCCACGTTCTTGGCCTCTTTGGTCTGCGAACCCAGGCGTAGTTGACGGCCGCCGCGAACCAGCCGATGAGGAAGGTGAGACCCCATAATCCGGTTACGGATAACAACTGGAGCAGAGCTAGATTTCCGGTCTGCGTATAAGCGACGGAACCCCAGCTTCCCATCGGTCCATGCGAATACACGAATTGCGCGGCGACCAGAGCACAAGGAAAGACCAGCGTGTTCAATACACCCCTCAGATGCGGAGCGATCAGACGGTCTGCGATATACGGCAGAAGCGCGACGAAACCGGAGATGACCAGGAAGAGGTAATAGTAAATGCCCGGAATCGGGACCATACCGCGCATTGCCAGGGGGCGCGAAACAATCAGTGTGAAGTATGCGGCAACCAACCCTATCTTCGCCGGCTGGATTCGTATGAATCTCAGCAAAACGGCTGGAGCGAACCAAGCCATCAGCGCGATCGTGTTCCGTCCATCTGCGAAGAGGAACAGCAGCGCCGCGCATAACAGCCATAGCCATGACCGTAGCTTTGAAGAGGCACTGAAGTCAGACTTCGCGGCGTTGCGATGAGAGCTAGTGTTTGCCATTGCGCCCGTCCTTCGATTCCGTTGTCTGGTTTCGCGCGCGTAGCCCCTCAATGGCGCTTTCGATGACCTGCGTAATCAGTTTGCGCCGTGCTACCCAGGGAAACGACGGCTTCTGAATCAGCAAAGATGTAATCCCATGCGCTGCCGCCCAAAGTGACTGTGCCATCAGTTCCGTGTCTCCGGATCTGAACCGGCCAGCGTCAATGCAGCTCTGAACTCTGCTCGTTAAATTAGCAAAGGCTGCGTTCGGCTTCGGCGCGTTAGTTGTGGCCGGCTGCTGCAGCACAAACGCGATGCGATAGTGGTCTGGATTTTCTAATCCAAAATTCACGTACGCCAGCATGCCCCGCTTCAGTTGATCAACCGGGTCTTCTGCGTGGATGCTCTTTACGCTCGCTGAAGCCTCCATGAGCGCGGCGAAGCTCTCTTCCGAGAGATGGCTGAATATGTCGCTCTTGCTCTTGAAGTGTTTGTATGTGGCTGCGGGCGTATAGCCGATCCTGTCGGCGAGAGCGCGCATAGAGAAGTTTTCATACCCCTCCTTTACGAAAATGTCGCGTGCCGCTTCTAAAATCTCGGCTCGGAGCTTCGCTTTGTATCTTGCACGCCTCTCTGTACTCATGGTGTCTGACGTTCACTATAGTGAACGACATTTACTTTGTCAAGGGAGGCTGCAAGGCAATTTCTTCAATCCGGCTCCGACTGCTTCTTCTCCGCCGATTTCCCAGGTAGATCGAATGGATTCTCGTGCACTT
>JAVKSW010000116.1:0-7521 GCA_039583505.1 Bryobacteraceae bacterium
CCCACAACCGCCACGTGGAGAACAATTTCGAGATTGTGATTAGGCCAGTGCTCGGGGAGCTTCCGCAGAATGGGCGTGAGCGAGTCCGGATCGGAAATGATTCTGCCGCCCTCCTCGGTCCCGTACACGTTTAACCCGGCGCATACCACGGTAAAGCCGTTCGTCGCGGAATGCGGCAGACGGCAGACCAGGATGTAATCTTCCGCTGAGCGCCCATCGTCCGCTTTCGTCGTCAGCGTCCAGCGACAGCCTACCGAAGCCTCCGCAATGCACGGTTCGCCCTCGGCGTAGTATCCGAACCGGTATCGCATGTTCTTGGTCAGATCCATCGTCCAGCGGTTGGTATACGCCCCGATCAGAACTGTGCCGGAGCCGCGCAGGTCACTGAATTCCATTCTGCTCGCCAGCCGGACCCGCGATCCCGCACGATGCTGCTGAAACAAAGTCGACACGTGCAAAGCAGCTTCCGCATCGCCAAGTCCCACGTATTGATTGACTACCGGAACGAAATCGGAGCCGTTCAGAAGATTCGCCGGCAAATCAATGGCGCGCTGAACGGGAGGGTCAGGCCAGCCGTTTCGAGACCCGTCCAGCCGTTGTGCGCGTAAGGAGGGCTGATAGACGATCGGGTGCGCCAAGGCGATCATAAGCGGCCCTTTCTGCTCGAACCCAGGCTTCCAAAAACTCTCGAACGCACCGGGTGCGCCCGCCAGCGCTCTCCACGAGACTGCGGTTAGGCACCCAACCAGTAGCAGCGCCGCGCATCCCATCCATAATCGCCGGTTCGCCCCTATGCGGTTCCGCAGGGCACGGAGCTTATCATCGGGCTGTTCTCCCGGCGCCAAACCCGTCTCCAGCGCCGCTCCCGGAACCGCCGCTGCCGCCTGCCAGTGGATAACGGGGATGTACGAACCCGCCGACAGCTCGATTCGCACCGTATCCTGCGCCCCTTCGTCGACGTAATACTGGGCCAGCCGTTTTCGCACTTCCCGCGCCCCGACCCGTACAATGCTGTCGTCGCTGAGGTCCTCTGTCGCCTCTCTCCCGAATACGTCAACGGCGAGGGTTCGCTCTTTCAGGGTTTTGCTGTCGCCCTGCAGCGTTTTAAGCACCACATATTGCAGAAAGCCTTGACAGCGATGGCTTCCGCGGAAGACACGGCTCGCCACTATGCGATCAAGCTCGGACCGGATTTCCTGCTCGCCCGGTCCCCCCGTTAAATCCTGCGAATTAACGGCTGTTAACCCCATCGGCGTCAGGGACGATTATATCCCTAACGTCTGCAAAATGCCGTCTTTAACGGTGTATCCCCTAGCTTTAGTCGCAGAGGGATGATTGGCTGTCCTAAGGGGCGCTTTGCCATGTTGAGAAAACTACAATGTCTGTGTCTTTGGGGGATTTTGCTTGCGTTTCTGGCCCATTCCCCGCTCGTCTTCAGTCAAACCACATTCGGTTCTATCGTCGGGAACGTCACCGATCCATCCGGATCGGCCGTGGCCTCGACACCGGTCACTCTGACCAATCTCGGCACAAACGAGAAGCGAACCGACGCGACGAACGGCGACGGCCTCTATCAATTCGTCAACCTTGTCCCCGGTCAGTACAGCGTCGAAGTTGCCAAGCCCGGCTTCAAACGTGTCTTGCGAACCCCGATAACGGTCGAGACCGAAACCACGACCAAGATCGACCTCACATTGCAGGTGGGCGAGGTCAGTCAAACCATCGAAGTGACCGCGCAAACGCCCCTGCTGCAGCCCGAATCGTCATCGTTAGGGGCCGTGGTAGACGAACGAAAAACGGATGAGCTGCCGCTGAATGGCCGCAATCCGCTGAATCTGGTTGCGCTGGTGCCATCGGTAGTCCCGCAAGGCGGTTCGATGAGCAACCCGAACGGGCAGAACCCATTTGCCTGGGGCAACTATCAGATTGGCGGCGGCATGGCAAACCAAAGTATGGTCTGGCTGGACGGTTCGCCGGTCAACGGCAGCTACATCAATATCACCGCGCTGATTCCGACCCAGGATTCGCTGCAGGAATTCAAGGTCGCCACCAATAATCTCTCTCCCGAATACGGACGCTTTGCCGGCGGCGTGGTCAACTTTACGACGAAGTCGGGCAGCAACGATCTCCACGGCAGTGCCTGGGAGTTCCTTCGCAACCGAGATCTGGATGCCAACGATTTCTTTTCGAATAGAGCTGGTATTCCGCGCGGCGCCTTCACCCAAAATCAATTCGGATTCAATTTTGGCGGCCCGATTTATATTCCCAAACTCTATGACGGCCGGAACAAAACCTTCTTCTTCGTCGATTACGAAGGCTTCCGCCTTCGGCAGGGCGAATCGTTTACCGAAACGGTTCCGACCGCAGCCGAGCGCACCGGCGATCTGACCGGTTTGGGAGTGAACATCTACGATCCGACGACCACCTGCGGCGTGGGCGGCGGTACACCGGCTTGCGCGCCGGGCCAATCCACGCGCCAGCAGATCTCCAACAACGGCGTTATGAATGTGATTCCTCCAAGCCGTCTCAATCCGGCTTCGCTGAAAATGCTGTCCCTCTATCCTTTGCCGAACAACCCGGGAGCCGTCAATGGCGTCGGTAACTGGGTAGGAAATGCCAGCGTGGGCGGGAATAACAGTGAGACGGTGGTGCACATCGACCAAAACGTTTCCGACAAACAACACATCTCGGCGCGCTACAGTTACTGGGGCAATCTCAACCTCCCCGTCGATCCAATGAAGGACGGCGTTTGCCAGGATCGCTGCACTGAGATATTTAATACCAACAACTTCGTCCTCAGCGATACGTATTCGTTCAATCCCACGACAATTCTCGAAGTACGAGCGAGCTATCAGCGGTTCAGCTATGACCGGACGCCCGAAACGCTGGGCTACAACCTGACCCAGCTCGGGTGGCCGGCGTCGCTGAATACGCAAGCTACGTTTTTGGATTTACCTGTCCCGGTCATCAGCGGGTTCGATACGTTTAACACCTTCGGAAGCCAAGGTGCCGGAAGCGTGATCGTGGACCGGAACGATAACGATCGCATCGCGGGTACACTCACCAAGATCGCGGGCAATCACACTCTAAAGTTCGGGGGAGAGTTCCTGCGCATGACGCACAATTATGCGCAGACCAATATTCCAACCGGAATCTTCAACTTCGATCAAAGCTTTACGGCGAGTTCACCGGCCGTTGCGGGCGCGAACCCTACAGGCGGCGCCGGTCTCGCTTCGTTTCTGCTCGGCTATCCGACGGCCACCGGCAGTACGAGCCAGGCCACCAGCCCCGCGCTGGTCGCGGCCGAGCAGCTCTACCCCGCTGTGTTTGCAAACGACGACTGGCATGTGACCTCTCGGCTGACCTTGAATCTCGGCATCCGCTGGGAACATGAGGGGCCCTGGACGGAGCGCTTCAACCGCATGACCTATTTCGACCCGACGGCACAAAATCCGCTGACACCCGGCTACCTCGGCAACGTCGCGCTCGTCGATTCCGGCGGGTATGGCGGCCGCAGCAACATCCTGCCGGATTGGAAGCAGTTCGCGCCGCGCGCCGGCGTCGCTTATCAAGTCACTCCCAAGACCGTCGTGCATGCCGGCTACGGCATCTTTTGGCTGCCGAACGACGTCGCCTGGGATTACAGCCCCAATAACAACCCCATCAACAGTTTTTCCACCGTCTATACCGCCTCGATCAACAACGGCCTCACGCCGGTCACTCTGCCCGGTTCCACGCTGAGTCCCTTCGGCGTGAATCCGTTTCCCAGCGGCATCATCCCCCCTCCCGGACGCAATCCGAATTACGCCAACATTCTGGTAGGGCAGAGTCCCAACATCCCCGAGCTCGGTAATCCCTACGGATATGCGCAGCAGTGGAATGCCGACGTCCAGCAGCAATTCGGCGGCGGCTTCCTGCTGGACGTCGCCTATGGCGGAGCGAAGGGCACCCACCTGCCTATTGAGTCTCCTCAGATCAATCAGCTTCCGGACCAATTCCTTTCGCTCGGCAACGCGCTCAATAACTCGGTCCCGAATCCGTTCTTCGGAACTGTGCAAACCGGCCCCCTCGCCGCCGCTACTGTTCCAGCCGGACAGCTCCTGCGTCCTTACCCTGAGTACAACGGCCTCAATTACTCCGGTCAGGGCATCGGCAACTCGGAGTACGAATCGCTGCAGGTACAGGCCACCAAGCGCTTCTCAAGCGGCGCCTCCTTATCGGTCGCGTATACGCATTCCAAGCTGATCAGCGACACTGACACGGTTACAAATTGGCTCGAGGCTGGCGGAGGCACGACGTTTCAAGATTGGAACAATCTGCGAAATGAGAAGTCGCTCTCGGAGTTCGATACGCCGGACCGCCTGGTGATGAGTTATGTTCTCGACGTTCCGGTCGGCAAGGGCCGCAAGTACCTCGCAAATGCCAACGCCTTGGCGCAAGCTACGCTCGGCGGCTGGGGTGTCCAAGGTGTTACAACTCTGCAGAGCGGCTTCCCGCTGCACTTCAACACGGCATCGAACAATACCAATTCATTTGGCGGCGGTTCGCGCCCGAACGTCATCGCCGGGTGTAATGGGACCACCTCGGGTTCCGCTACATCGCGCCTGAACGACTGGTTCAACACCGGCTGTTTTTCGCAACCCGCTCCGTTCACTTTCGGCAGTGAGCCGCGCGTCGATCCCAACCTCCGCTCGCCGGGAACCGCCAACTGGGATTTCGCGGCCATCAAGAACTTTCCGCTGACGCCCGAAAACCGGGCTTACATCCAGTTCCGCGCGGAGTTCTTCAATATCTTCAACCGCGTCCAATTTGGGTATCCCGGCCAGACTTTGGGCAACACCAATTTCGGAGTGATCACTAACCAGCAGAATACGCCACGTCTGATTCAGTTCGCCTTGCGCCTGAATTTCTGAGGCGCGGCCAAACGGAGCGGTCTCCCTTATTGCGGCTCGCTCCCCGGCGCTTGAAGCCTTCGGAAATCCTGCATCTCGCGCTCCGCTTGCGCTGTTTTCCCTTCCTTGCGGTAAATGCCTGCCAGTCCGAAGTGCGCCTGTGCCGCGAACGGTCCTCCCGGCTCATTGGCGATGACTTGCAGCCAATCCTTCTCCGCCTCGGCAACGTCTCCGTCGAGAGAAGCTGCTTTGCCGCACGCGTAAAGCGTTTCGGGCATTCCGGGCCGCAGCTGATCGGCACGTTCGAGCTGCACTCGCGCCTCTTTCACCCTGCCTTCCCGGAGCAAGGCGTCGCCCAGGCGGTAAGCTGCCTCCGCATCTCCCGGCTGCAGCCTGCTCTCGGCCCGGAACTGCTGTTCGGCATCCTGCCATCGTGAAGCGCTGGCGTACAATTGCCCCAATTCGAGATGGATGCCGGGCGTATCGGGCCGTAACCGCAGCGCGTCCTGGTACTCCTTCTCCGCTTCCGGGATGCGCCGCAGCACCGCGTAATTTTCCGCCAAGGCCTGATGAGCGCGCGCCGAATTTCCATGCTGTGCTTCCAGCGAATCAAACACCTGTTTCGACAGCAGCCCGCTCGCACGGCCCAGATAGTACAGCAGATCGGGATCGTTGGGATGTTGCGCCAGTGCTCTTTGCAGGCTTGCGATTGCCTCCGACAATTTGCCTGTTTTCAGTTGGGCCACGCCCAACCCGTCCATCACGTGCGCTTGTTCGAAATGCGGAATGGATTCGGCGGCATAGCCCTGCGCCAGCAGCGCGTACCCGAGCATCTGTTGTGCACCCTGCAGGTCCGGATTGAGTTGGACCGCTCGCTTCAGTGGGGCGATGGCATTCGCATAATCACGGTTCTGCATGTAAGCGGCGCCAAGGTTGACGAATCCTGCGGCAAGGTTCGGCGCCAGATCCGTGACCCTCTTAAACTCGGCGATGGCCTCGCTCAATCGCCCCTGCTTCTGCGCCTCGAGCCCCAATTGCGCGTGCTGCACCACTTCCGGCGACACCGCCTGTACAGCGAATCCGGCCACGAGAACCCAGCCTGCGATCACGGCTGCGGTGGCTCCCGCACGTTTAGAATCTGATCGGCCCGAACGGATTTCAGCATCTGGTGCGTGCCCGATGGCCACCAGATCTCTACATCGGCCCGGTCCGCCCTTCCCAGTCCGAAGTGGACGCGCTTATCGCTCGCGGAAAGATAGCTTCCCGCGGACGTCGCGTATTGCTCCTGGCCATTCACTAGCACGCGTGCACCGAAGCCATCGCGATTGCTGCGCGTTCCTTCGAGTCCAATCGTCAACCAGTGCGCAGCACCGCCGCGGTTGCGAAACACCATCGGATGGCCGCCCAGCACGGTCATTACCACGTCCATCCATCCATCGTTGTTCAAATCGCCAAACGCCGCGCCGCGGCCCGCCACCGCCAAATCACTGCCTGAATCCGCAGCCTCAAATCGTCCCTCGTGATTCAGCGCCAGCAATGGTGGCTGCAGATAATGCAGGGACGGGTCGATCTGCTCCACGTTATCCATGACATGGCTCTGCGCTACAAACAGATCTTTCCAGCCGTCGTTATTAAAATCCTCGAGTCGCATACCCCAACCTGAGCTTCCCGACGACAGTGTGCCCATCCCTGTTTGGAGACTCCGGTAGCTAAACGTGCCGTTCCCGTCGTTGTGGTACACCGCATATACCTGTTTGGCCAAATTCGTAACGATGATGTCCGGGCGCCCGTCATTGTCGTAATCGCGAAAATCCACGCCCATGCCGGCGTACGCCTTGCCGTCATCGGACAGCGAAACTCCCGCTTCCAGTGCACGTTCCGTAAACGTGCCATTTCTGTTGTTGTGAAACAGAAATTGTTCCATGCCGTCGTTCGCCACAAAAATATCCGTGAATCCGTCGTTATCGTAATCATTGAAGGCCACGCCCAGCGCCCGCCCTTTCTTCCCCGCGATGCCGGACCGCTCGCTGACATCCTCGAATGTCCCATCGCCACGGTTGCGATACAGGATATTGGTCGTCGCCGGAAATTCCCCCGGAGGACAGTAGGTCTGTCGCACGCACGCTTTGCTGTGCGCCGTATCCCACTGCATATAACGCGTGACGAACAGATCCAGGCGGCCGTCATTGTCGAAATCCACCCAACCCGCCGAAACGGACCAGCCTGCCGCCGCTACTCCGGCCCTGGCTGTCACGTCGGTGAACGTGCCGTTGCCGTTGTTGTGATAGAGAAGGTTCTTGCCGTAGTTTGTGACGTAAAGATCGGTGTAGCCGTCATTGTCGTAATCGCCCGCCGCCACGCCCATTCCGTAGTTCCCGTTGCCCGCATGCGCCAACCCGGCCGCCTCTGTCACGTCCGTGAAGCTCCCGTCCCGGTTCTGCCGGTAAAGCCGATTCCAATAGCGCGCATTCTCCCGGTCAAAACTCTCCGGATTGCGCATCGGGCTGGTAAGTCGTCCGCTGTTGACCAGAAAGATATCCAACAATCCATCGTTGTTGTAATCGAGAAGCGCCACTCCGCCGCCCATCGTTGCAATCAGGTATTTCTGCGGGGTCGGCGAGTTCTGGTG
>JAVKSW010000117.1:0-7489 GCA_039583505.1 Bryobacteraceae bacterium
GGCTCGCGCCGCGAGCGCCGCCATGGCGTCGCCTAATCGCGACGAGGGCCAGGCCGCTATTTCGACTTCGCGCGTCCGCACCTATGCGACCTCCGTCTCGCGCCGTTTCTCTTCCGCGGGTTTGTGCTCCTCCACAATGCGCCCCGAATGGATGCGGATGCGCCGCCAGAAACTGGCGCACCACAGTCCGGAGCGCGTCTGCTCTTCCGCTTCGAGAAGTTGCGCGTACCTCGATTCAGGCAAAGCGGACAGTTGCTGAGGGGGTCCGTCCTCCCGAATCCGGCCCTGCTCGATAACCAGAACCCGATCGAAGGCCTGCGTTTCTCGAACGTCGTGCGTGATGCAGAGAAGCGTACAACCGCGCCAGAACTCGCGCGCCCGCGCCAGGAGTTCACGGCGTTTCTCGCGATCCAATCCGCGGAACGGCTCATCGAGGATCACCAGTTGGATCCCCCCGCGGAGCATCGCGCGACCCAGGCGCACGCGTTGGCCCTCGCCTCCGGACACGAGCGCCCCACCTTCGCCCAACTCTGTTCGAAATCCCTGGGGAAGCGATTCGAGAACGCCGCGGAGCAGAGCCAGATCAACTACTTTGGCAAGCGACGCCGATTGTCGCTCGGAGCCATAGTGGAGGTTGGATAACAGCGACTGGTTCCACAACTGCACGGCCGGATCCACCCAGGCGAGCGCAGTGCGCAGCATCTGGCAATCGAGCGGCGCGTCATTGATTAGAACCTCGCCCTGACAGGGCTTCAGCCAACCGAGCAAGACACCGACGAGGCTCGACTTCCCTGCCCCGGATGGACCCACGATGGCGACCTGACTCCCTGGTTCAATTCGCAGATCGATATCTTCGAGAATCTTGTGGCCGGACGCCTCCACCCCAACATTGCTGAAGTGAATGGAGGGAGGCGCGGAAAGAGAGACGGGCGGATCAGCATGCCGCCTCATAGCCGGCTCCTCCGGCGCTCCTAGCGGATCGAGCAGTCGCACGGTCAGATTGCGGTAATAGGGGTACTGCCGCGAAAGCGCCGCGATGTCCTGGCCCAGCGACGGCAGATTCAAGGCCCAGTACACAACCAGCAGCACGCGGCCGATATTGGCACCTTGGAGCGGATGGAGCAGCAGCAGCGCGGCGATTAAGCCAAACATGCATACGATCTGCGCGGCTTCCACACTGACCGCGCTTTTCTGTAAGCGCAACGCGGCATGCGCCCACTCGCCGAGCAATTTTTCGTGTTCTGCTCGCACGCTTCGTTCGGCCCCATGGGCGCGTATGGGAATCAAGCCAAGCATCGCGTCGAGATAAAAACGAGTGAGACCCGCGGCATGGCTGCGCACGCGCAGATCGCATTCCGCGAGAACGGATTGCGTGGCGAAGGTGGGCAGCAGAGCCGCAGCCAGCGTCAATAGGACAAACGGCGCAGCGGACGGGTCCAGCCAAATGATGCCGACGGCGGTGGCGCAAAGCTCGAACACATTTCGCAAGAGTTGCCGCGCCAGCTCCGGCAAATGGCGTATTCGATGGGTAGCATGGCTTCGCTCGGCCATGTCCGACGTCAGACGGCTCTGAAAATACCGGTCACCCAATTTGGGGATTTTTTCGAAGAACGCGACGCGCAGCCGATTCTCGATCTGTCGTCCTAACCGAGCCGCACCCAAGAAGATCGGCAGTTCCAGCAAAAGCAGCGCGAAGCTGAACAGCAGAATCGCGGCCATGGCACCGATGCGTTGGCCAGTCAAGCCCAGTTCGCTCGTAACATCAAACATTCCGCGGAACAGCAACGCTTCCACCACAACAGCGCCCGCTCCCGCTGCAAGCGCAAGCGCCAAAATGCCTGGAGCAGCGGGTCCACTTTTTTGCAGGAGCCGTAGCAGTTCGCGGCCGGGCGCGAGCGGTTGCTCGTCGATGGCGGCCTGTAGCTCGGGACCAAGCCGTTCGGTGGCGTCACCCGCGCGTTTGCCGCGAACGCGCACCAGCACGGCTCCGCGCATGAGCACTTGTTCCTCGCCGGCTTTGCCGTCGCCTGCGCTGCGAACCGACCAGTAACGCGCAGGAACCAGTTCCGGTTTGGTGTAAACCCGCTCGATGAATCGCAATGCATCTTGTGAGCCGCGAAGCGCGCCCGCACGAACAAACGAGGCCGTCAAACGGCAGCCAGCATCAAGCGTGGCGAGGGCGCGCCAGCCAGGTTCGCCCATCGCTCGCGAGCACAAGCGGTCCGCGTCGGGATTTGAGATCCCGATACCACGGAGCCGTACCCCAAGTGCCCGTTGGAAATCGTCCGACGCGCCAAAATCGCGCCAGTCCCCGCCAAGAACGGGCATTGTATGAGCGTAGACTTCACTTGCGAACCCGGTTGCGCTCGCCCAGCGCCGCCCCACTGCCGGATCCATCAGTTGAACCGTGCGCCCGTGAAGGCGCCAAACGACGACGAAATGCGCCAGGCCGTTCGGCAGTTTTACAACAACGAGGGCTGGCAAGGTCTTCGCTTGATGAAGCAGGAGGTGATCCACAGGCAGCATAATCTGCTCGGCTTCGAGGCCGAGCTGGTTTGCCACGACCTCGAGCGTGTCGATCGAAGTGCCGTCGATTTCCGTCTGACAGGCCTCCCGCAGGCGCCCGTAGCTAACGCGCAGCCCAAAGCCCTCGAGCAGGCATTTGAGAGAAGCCGGCCCGCAGTCCATGTTGGAGGTCTGGACTACTTCCGGTGCGAGCAGTCTTCTCAATGCGCACCCGCCAGGTCGCCCGCCGAGCGCAAAATCAGTGCTGCCGGCGAAAGACGCTCGACCTCTACTTGAACGGTAACCGGCAATCCAGCCTTCAAGGGAAAACGCGAGTGCGAAACCGAATCAATCGCCAGGTCCACTCGCAACTTGCCGTTACGAATTTCACTCGCAATAGCGGAAACGTGAGCCGGGACGGCGCCGGACTGTGCGGGCGAAAGGCCCTGCGCCATGAACAGGGCAGACTGGCCGGGACGCATTTGCCCCAAGACTGCCCAGGGTTGAAATTCGCCAATCACGTGCAGTTTGCCGGACGGATCGCCAGAAGAAACTTTTTCGAGCCGCGCCGAGTCGGACGTGACGTAACGTGTCAGACGCGCTTGGAAGGCCCATGTCACCCAAGCGCCAAGCAGGAATAGAGCGATTAGCAACATGCCGGTGGAACGGATGCCGCGGTCTGCTCGAAGCGTTCGATTAACGCGATGGAAACTGTTGGCCATCTCTCACCGGGGAGTCATTCTACAAATAAAGTGGCCGCTTGCCGGAAAGCGAAGCGGCCATATCAATTTAAAGTTCCCAACAGGGAACACCGATAAGAAAACTAGGCGCCCCAGAGGCACTTACCAGCCTTGACGTTGGTCTTGATTTTCATGTTTTACACCTCCTTTCCTGGAATTTGAGTTCTTGCTGGCAGGCAAGAACTCAAATTTGGTTTTGGGTAATCCAAACGCGGTATTATTGCCAGATCTCTCTGCTGGGCCTCTTTCCAGAGACCATCCCCCGAAAATTCAGCTGCGAACGGCTATTTTGCAGACATAAGTTTTCCCTGCTTCGGCAGCTCTATAGGAGTTATAGCGAATTCCTTTGCGTATTCAAACCTTTTTCCCAGGCTAGGGAGGGTAGGATTCTTCCGTAATACGTACCGGACCGGTACTAAGGGACCGACCCGCTTCCTGCTGATTTCCGTTCCTGCGTGCGCTCCTCGCTGATCCTGTGTCTTGAAAACCCCGTATGCAGTTTCGTATCATCACGCGCAGTGGATCCGACTCCGGCTGCTATCGTGCACCCACGCCCCGACACGTCTGAATCATTGCGCCTGGCGCGACGCGCCTCCCTCCTGCTCTGGGCGGTGATCCTTTTTATTGCCGCGGGGCTTCTTGTCTACTCGCAGACGATGGCGTTCGTGTGGGATGAAGGGTTCCATCTGCTAACGGCGCAATTGATCGATAGCGGGAAAACGCCCTACCTGGACTTCTGCTTCCCGCAAACGCCTCTGAACGCGTACTGGAACGCCGCCTGGCTGCCGATCTTCGGGCAAAGCTGGCGCGTGACCCATGTGCTGGCCGCGCTGGCCCTGGCCGCCGGTGTCGCTTTGATCGCTCAGTTCGTGTTCGTGCGTTTCCCGATCCGACGCTGGCAATTGGCGTGTGCGCTGGTCGCCGCGTTTTTCCTGGGCCTCAACACCACTGCCGTCGAATTCGGAACCGTTGCTCAAGCTTATGGCATCGGCCTGTTTTTCAGCGTCGCGGCGTTCCGCCTTTGCCTTGCAAGTGTCGCCAGATCGGGCTGGCTTGTACCGCTGGGCGCCGGCGTGTTCGCGGGAGCGGCCGCTGGTTCCACGCTGTTGACCGCCCCGGTGGCTCCTGTGCTGCTGGCTTGGATGCTGTTCTACAACCGGGAGGGAAGCCGCGGGAGGAAGATGAGTGCCTTTGTGGCCGGAGCGCTGATTCCGTTTGTGCCGGTTTTCTGGCTATTTGCCAAGGCCCCGCGACTGGTGTTCTTCAACATTATCCAATATCAGGCCATGTTTCGCCGCGTGAATTGGAGCGGCGCCACTCCGCACGACGTAGACGTGCTCAGCGCCTGGCTCAATGACTCCCAGGCTCTATTGATGGGTTTGCTGGCCATTGCCGGCATATGGTTCATAAAGAAAAGAAGCAACTGGGATCGCGTGCTTCGCGCTGAATTCTATTTGTGCGCGTGGCTCTCGCTCGCTCTGATCTTGTACATTGCGACGGCCCATCCCACGTTCACGCGGTACTTCATCTTCGCGACTCCGTTTGTCGCCGTTGTCGCAGCCGTGGGATTCTATTCCGTCACATGCCGCTTGGGGAGCCCCGATCGGCCGTTTTGGCCCGGCCTTCTAGTGATAGCGCTTGTCACGCTGTCGCTCGCCCGAGCCTTGTTCGACGATCGCGATTCCGTCACTTGGTACGACTACCAAGACATCGCCCGCAAGGTGGATCAGGTGACGCCTCCGCACGGCCGGCTGTACGCGGATGAACTGGTGTATTTTCTGACAAGGCGTCCGCCTCCTCCGGGCATGGAGTTCTCCTACGCTCACAAGCTCGATTTGCCTCCCGCCGAAGAAGCGCGGTATCACATCGTCTCCGACCACGAACTGACGAAGCAGGTGAAAGCCGGGCAGTTCGATACGGTTCAAAGCTGCAACGACGATAAAATCGACGCAATGAACCTGCCCAATCTGTTCCCGCACAAAGCCGACATCGGCGATTGCAGTGTTTTCTGGGGCAAGGTCAAGAGCAACGTCGCACCCACCAAACCCTGAATGAGCCTGTTTGAGAACGGGTTCTTCCTTGCCACTGTTGCCCACGCTCTGCTCGGCATCTCACTGCTCTGGGATAAGATTCTCCTCGGCCGGCCCAAGCTAGGCGATGTAGTCAACTATGTCTTCTGGCTCGGGGCAATGAGCTTGCTCGGGCTATGCCTGATTCCCTTTGGATTCCACTCGCCGACGCTCGCCGTGGCGGCGCTTGCAACTGGCGCCGGCGTTATCCACCTCGCGGCGAATTATTTTTATTACGCCACCCTGAAGTCCGGCGAAGCCTCCCAAAGATTGGCCATCATGGGCGGGTTTTCGCCGCTGGCGACGTTCCTCATCGGCCTGGCTCTTTTGAAACATCCATTGGGAGGTTTCAGCGGCTGGGGCTTCGGCCTGATGGTGGCGGGCGGCTTTCTGATGTTCGCCGCTGAACCGGCGAATGCGACCAAAGCCCTTTCGCTTACGCTTTTTGCGGCGGTGACCTTCGGCCTTACCAGCGTCCTGCAAAAGATGGCATTCGACGAGACCAACTTTGTCACAGCTTACGTGTTCTTTACGATTGGAACGTTTGTGGGTGCTCTTTTGTTTCTGTTTCGCCGGTCGTGGCGCGAGCGCATCTTCCGCCATTCCGAACAGACCCCTCCGCGGAGCAGGTTTTGGTACTTTGTGAATCGTTTCATCAACGGGTTGGGTTCCTTCCTGATCTTCTATGCAATCAGCCGGGCCCACCCGGCCATCGTGGCCGCTATCTCGGGCCTACGCTACGTCATTATTTTCGCCGGCGCATTTCTGATCACTAAAATGTATCCGCGCTGGCTCAAAGAAGATTTTCGCGGCTGGGCGCTGGTCTCGAAATCCATTGCTACCGGGCTGATCGTGGCAGGCCTGGTTTTGGTCGGCTTGCATGGCGGGAACACGAATTAGAAAACTCTGCGCTGCGCCGCGCGAACCTCTGGCCTTCTAGAGGAGTTCCCTGACTGGCGATGTTATACTTCTGGCGATCCATGCGAAACTTGCCTGCAATTTGTCTGCTCATACCCTTGCTCTCCCTGGCTCAATCTGACGCGCCGGCCATCACGGGAGTTTGGAAAGCGGATTTGAGCAAGAGCAAATTTGCCGGCCCACCGCTGACGAATTACCTGGAGATTATCGAAGAGAAGACCGTCGTGATCGACCGCCGGACACAGGAGAAAGGCCAGGAGATCGAAGAAACGAGCGGAGCTTGGGGCGAGCACGGCCAGCAGCGTTCGCTTCTTACATTCGTCCCGAACGGTAAACCCGCAATCAGGCCTTACCAGGGGATCCCGGCGCGCATGACAGCGTCGTGGCAGGGCAGCACGCTCAGTTTGACGGCCGAGGTAGCCGGACGTCCTATGGTGATGAAGCGGAGTTATGAGCTTTCCGCGGACAACCAAACACTCACCATCAGTTCCATGACGACGGCCATGGGCCGGCAGCAGCAGAGCACCATCGTGCTTACCAAGCAGCCTGACGCGGCAGGCGAACCATTGCGCCAAGCGGAGGAAACCGCCGGGGAGCACTTCAAGAATGTGAAGACGGATGCGCTGAAGACGCTACCGGTATCGCAGTTCATCGACGATATGCGCTACTTCGCGTGGTCACTGGGAAAAGATTGTGAGTTCTGCCATGTGAAAGACCATTTCGATTCCGATGACAAGAAGGAAAAGAAAACTGCCCGGCAGATGATCGCGATGACCAGCACCATCGATCAGGACAATTTCAAGGGCAGACCGGAAGTGCGTTGCTTCACTTGCCACGAATTTCACAACCATCCGCTGTCCCGTCCCCTGTTCCCCGATGAAGCTGCCGCCGTGCAATCAACGCAAGCGCAAGGGGGCGCCGCCCGACCAACGCCGCAGCGTTAGTGGGTCATGGCGTACACGATGTAGTTCACACCGACGCGGACTCCGAGCGCGGAGTATTTCTCCGGATAAAACGGAGAGTCCGCCCATTCCCACGAATCGCCGATATCGGAATTGAACGAAATGGCCACCATGACGCGACCTTTGTCATCGTAGATGCCGCGCCAGCGGGCGACGTAGCCGTCTGACTTGTGGCCTTCGGCCAGGTGCCCTTCGCCAACGATCTGATACCGCTCGTCTAGGTCGTAGACGGTATGGAAAATCGGATCGCTGTCGGGTATGTCGACAATAGCGCGATCTGGAAATACCCGTTTCA
>JAVKSW010000118.1:0-7440 GCA_039583505.1 Bryobacteraceae bacterium
TGTCCGCCCGGAGGAGTTTGAAGCAGCGGGCGGGGCGAGCCGGGCCCTTGAAACCCCGGAGTACGGTCGAGAAGGTCGAATTGCGTTTGGTCGGGATGAAGGGCGATGAGGACCGTATCGGGGCGGAGCGCGATGGTGTTGGTGACAACGTAGTTGCCCATGGGGATGTAGAGGGCGCGATATTCGGCGATGGCTTTTTGGATAATGGCGGTATCGTTGGTTTTGCCGTCGCCTTTTGCTCCGAGCGAGCGTAAATTGGTCCATTCGCTCACCGGCGGCGGGGCCGCGATGACGTTTGGATCGCGCGCCGGCAGAGTGCTGAGCGGCGCAGCTTCGTACCTGGTTTGCATGGAACCGACTGCACCTTCCGCCGCGAGCGTGAGGCCGTAAGAAAGAAGCTTCACTTGGTAGACAGGGCCGCGACCGCTGACCTTGCGGCCACTCTCGCGAAACTGCGCGAACGTGGGTACCTGACCACAGACAATGTTCTCGGCGTTGACCTCGGTCATGCGGCTGTTTTCGTTGCTAATGAGGATGGCGGCAGCGCTTACGTTCTCAAAACGTGAGTCTTTCATCCAGAGCTCGTCGGAGTAGCCGGGATCAATAGCGACGGCGGTGGGGACATTCGTGAATTGGTCATGGATGAGCGTCAGTCCTGCTTCGTTTTCGCGGATGGCGGCCTCACGCTGGCCTTCGAAGGTGGAATCGATGAGCGTGAACTGCCAGGCAGGGGACGGCTTGCGGGTGAGGATGCCATAGCGGCCGCCATGGAAATGAAGGTCTTCCGCTTCGTTGCCGACGTCGTGCAGACCGGCGAGGCCCGAGCCCATGTGGAAATCGATGTGGGCTAGATAGCTGTGCTGAGCAGCGTGGAAGCGGATAGCCACGGCCGCGGCGTTGCCCTCGCCGACTTCGAAGTCGATGTTGCTCATCGCGGAGTAGAACGTGCCCGGGTTGGCATCGGGCATGCGAGTGGGAGGAACCGATCCGGGAGGTGTTTCGGGGCCGTGAAAGCTGACGACGGCGGCGGTTCCGGGGAAGGTTCTGGCGGCAATGCGCAGCCTTCCGGGGCGGTAGCCGGCGTAGAAGAACATGTCGGCCACGCCGTTTTGATAACCAGGCGTGTTGGGCGCGAGGACCATCACTGGGCGCTGTTTGCCGTAACCGATGACACGGATGCCGGGCCAAACGTATACAGTGTGGGTGATACGGTAACGGCCGGTGGGCACAAAGAGGATGCCTTCGCCGGTGGTTTCCTGCACTTTGTCAAGGGCAGCCTGGATCGCTTTCGTGTCATCAGTTTGGCCATCGGCGCGGACGCCGAACTCCGATTCGTTCAGGTAGACGGCTTTCCGATCGTCGGGACGTTCGGTATAGACGGAAACTCCGCAACAAGGCAAAGTCGTTCCGAGCACAAAGACGGCGAGCAGCGCGGCAATTTTCATGCAAATGTTCCAGCGTCATTGTATTGCGGCTCCCGCGGGGAAAATTTCGAAGCCGGCAGAGGCGCAAAATAACAACATGGCCCTAGAATTCACGACCTCGTATCTGGAGGATTCACTCTCCCTTTTCCGGCATTACAAAAGCCTGGCAGAGCGAGCGATGGCACAAGTTACCGACGAACAACTCGTAACCGTATTAGACGATGAAATGAATTCGATCGCACTGATCGTGAAACATATGGCCGGCAACATGCGATCGCGATGGACGGATTTCCTGACGAGCGATGGGGAGAAAGCGAACCGCAACAGAGATTCCGAGTTCGTGGATCCTCCGCTGAGCCGGGAAGCGGTGCTCTCGGTCTGGGAAGAGGGCTGGCAGCGTTTATTCAAAGCCCTGGAACCACTCGGCGAGCAGGATCTGCAACGGACGGTGATGATTCGCGGCGAAGCGCATTCGGTGATGCAGGCCGTGAATCGCCAGATGGCTCATTACGCCTACCATTGCGGACAGGTTGTGCTGCTCGCCAAGCATTTCACGCAGAAGGAGTGGCAGTCCTTGAGCGTACCCCGCGGGCAGTCGGTCGCATTTCATCAGCGAGTGGTTGCCGGGAAGGCCAGCCAGCGGTAAGCAGGGTAAGTTGCGGGCGACTTAACAGGCGATAAGCCGCGGGCGCGTAGAAGCAAAATCCCGGGAAGCTGCACTAGGGCGTAGCGACGGGCAATCCCCGCTGCACGTAATTGGCGAAGCCGCCCGTCAGTACGGCTATATTCCGATACCCGCAATCCGAAAGCATCACAGCGGCCGCATCCGATTGCTTCCCAGTCTCGCAAACAAGCGAGAGACACGTTTCCAAAGGCAATCCGCGCAGAGCGGTAACCAACTCTTCTAAGGGGACCAGAATGGCTTCTGGGATGCGTGCAGCCTGGAACGCATGCGCGTCCCGAACGTCTACCACTACCGTCTTCCAGGCTGCAATTCGAATTGCTAACGTGTCCGCGTCTATGTGCTCGATCACGTGAAGGCTCCTCATGGGGTCACTGCCGGTTGGCCATTCCGGACGGAGCGAAAAGAAGCTTCCAATACCGCAGGGTTCAAAGTACCTGGCATTGGCAATTAGGATCATATAATTCCGCTGGATTGTCCAGTAATGATTTTTATTTCTTATGCTTTCATGGAATTTACGATCGGCCGGCCGCGTTCGCAAACTGTTGAATGGATAGGCGCTAAGATTACGAAGGCGTCCCAAGACCAGGGGAATACCCTAGAAATACCCGGTTTTTCATTTTGCGGCAGGTGCCGGTTTTACGGTTTTAATAGAAATGGCGAGGATCTTTACGGGCGTCAGCGGCTTGTCATTTTCATCTCTCGGTACCTCTGAGATCGCGTTGGCGACCTCTTGTCCGGAGACGACTTGTCCAAAAACGGAGTAATGGCCATCCAGACGGGATTGCGGAGCAACGGTGATGAAAAACTGGCTGCCGTTGGTATTCGGACCGGAATTGGCCATGGCCAGAACACCTGGACGGTCGAATGTAAGTTCCGCGCTTATCTCGTCGTCGAACTGGTAACCGGGGGAGCCGTACCCTGTCCCCAGAGGATCGCCGCCTTGGATCATGAAGCCTGGGATGACGCGATGGAAGGTGGTGCCGGAGTACAGGGGAGTGCGTTTGAGCTTGCCTGTTTCCTGATCTGTCCAGGGCTTAGACCCGGTTGCCAAGCCGCGAAAGTTAGCGACAGTGTTTGGAGCGTCCTTTTCAAACAGCTGGCACACGATGTTTCCCATCGATGTATAAATGACGGCGTATAAACCGGGATCGGAGGGCAGCGTTACCGGTGGCAAGGCCGTGGCAGCGGACTTCCGCGGATGTTGGCTGGTGCTCTTTTTGACAGCGCCGGGCGATTGACCGAAGTAATGGGCGCTAAAGACTAGAGCAAGAGCAGCCGAAAGGGCAAGAGAGTTCCGCATTTATGGCCGATTATAAGCGAGCCACGCTGCCCGTCTGCCGCAATGCGCGATTGTCAGGGAGTTGCAATTCTCTTACAATTCAAGTAAGCACCAAAATTATGAAGCACTTCCTCGCGCTCGCGCCTATTTGCGCCCTGTTGTTCTCAGCCGCCTGCTCGCAAAGTCCACAGAAGCTCATCGCGGCCGGCAATCGCTACCACGACAAAAAGAAATATAGCGAAGCCTCCATCTTGTACCAGAAGGCCATCGCAAAAGATAAAACCAATGGCGAAGCTTACTACCGCGAAGGTGTGAATCTGCTGGACATGAACGATCCAGTGAATGCATCCAAGTTTCTCCGTCGCGCGGTGGATTTGCAGCCTGGTAACGCCGACGCGGAGACGAAGCTCGCCGAAATTTATTTGTCGGTCTATGCGAGCAACCCACGGAAATTCAAGGCGCTTCTGCCCGATATCCGCGATCTCGATCAGAAGATCCTGCAGCATCAGGCAAATTCTTTTAACGGCTTGCGATTACAAGGGCTGTACTATCTGGCGCAGGGCGATCGCGAGAAGGCCCTCGATTCGCTAGCCAAAGCGAATCAGGTGAAGCCGCATTCTCCGGACCTGGTTTGGTGGTACGCGGAGGCACTTTCGATGTCGGGCCGTTCTCCGGAAGCGGAAGCGTTGGTGCGCGACATGCTCGCGACAGACCCGAAGTGGGGGCGCGGCTACGATTTTCTCTTCCTCCTGTATACCCGGCAGAACGACAAGCAAAAGGCGGAAGCGGTTCTTCGGGAGCGCGTTCAAAAGGACCCCTCCGGTGTCGTGGGACTTGAAAACCTTGCCAACTATCTTCAGGCGACAAATCGCTATTCGGAAGCTGAGAGCATCATGAAACGCGTGCTCGACGACCAGAAGACGTTCACGTCCGCCCATCAGGTTCTTGGGGACTTTTACTTCCGCGCGAAGAAGTACGATGAAGCTCTGCAGCAGTTTCAGGTGGGTCTTAAGGACGATCCGAAGAACGCAACCCGGTATAACGAGCGCATCATCGCGGTGTATCAAGCCACCGGCCGCGGCGGAGATGCGCTGCAGCTAGCCAAGAACGTGGCTGACAAAAATCCGAAAGACCCGATGGCGAACGAACTCTATGCCGGCCTTCTTTTGCAGACCGGAGATCAGGGCAAGATATCGCAATCCATAAACGAAATGAAAACTCTGGTTCAGAACAGCCCGACGGATGGCGCTCTGCACCTGGACCTGGGGCGCGCGTATTTGGCTACCAGACAAGTGGATAAAGCGCAGAGTGAAATTTTAGACGCTCTGCAATATGAAAGCAAAAGACAAGCACCCAGGCCGAGAGTGATCATGATGGCCAGACTTATCGCGGCGAGCATCTATGAAGACCGCGGGCAGCACGCAAAGGCGCTGGAACAAACCGGGATGATTCTCCAATCGGACCCGAACAATCCCAGTGCCCGGCTGATACAGGACCGCGCATTGATAGGCTCCAATGAACCTGAGCGGGCACAAACGGACCTGGAGACTTTAGTGAAAGAGCATCCGCAAATGAACGATGCCCGGCTTCAGTTAGCCAACCTCTACCTGAACCAAAAAGAGTTCGACAAGTCCTCCGCGCAATTTGACGCAGTTTGGAAAGCGACGCCTCCGGACACTCGCGGATTTATAGGCCTGCAAACTGTTAAATTAGCCGAGGGCAAAGGCGACGAGGCGACGCGCGCGGTCGAGGATCTCGTACAGCGAAATCCGCGAGATCAGAATTTGCGCTACCAGCTAGCCGCGTTTGAAACCACTGCCGGAGCGCAGGAGATCAGATCCGACCCCGCGCGCGCGAAGCAACTTTTCGAACAGGCCGCCGACAACTACAAGGAGATACTGAAGACCACCACCAACTCGGCGGATGTATGGCTGCGCTTGGGTGTTCTTCAACGACAGCTTGGCGAATACGATGCGGCGCTCGCGTCTTTTGAGCAAGCGAGCAGCACAGATCCGCAAAACTCGGGTGCAATCCTGAATCAGGCGATGCTGCTCGAAGCCTTGGGAAAGAAAAAGGAAGCTGCCGCTGCGTACAACAAGGTGCTTGGGATGGATCCCGAGAATGCGCTGGCGCTCAACAATCTCGCATTTATGAATGCGGAGAACGGAACTAATCTCGACCAAGCGATGACGTTCGCGGAACGCGCCAAGAAGAGAGTGCCGGATAATCCGAACATCTCCGATACGCTTGGTTACGTCTATTACCAGAAAAATTTAAATCGGGAAGCGCTGCAGATTTTCCGGCAGGTGGTGCAGGCGAATCCGCAGAATGCGACGTTCCATTTACATTTGGCGATGGCTCTCCAGAAGCAGGGGGATCGTCAAGGGGCTCGCGACGAAGCGCAGAAGGCGCTGAAAAACGCTTCACAACCGGATGAACAAAACAGGATTCGTTCCTTCCTGAACCAGCTTGGTTAGCCGTCCGGTACCGGTCACCTCGCGCCTGCAGGCGTGGCTCGAGAATAATCCTTCTGCCAGATATGTAGGGCCGTTCGTGCTCTTCATGATCTTCCTGACGGTGTTCCCTCGGCTGCCAATCGACCCCCGCGTGGAGGCTCCGCTACGCGTCCTATTGTTGGCTGCTGCCTGCTACCTATGTTGGCCGGATAGAATCTCTTTACAGCCACGATCATGGGCAGCGAGCGTACTCCTCGGAACAGCTGTGTTCGTTCTCTGGATTACGCCGGACCTGCTGTTTCCCGGATACCGCCAAACTCCGCTGTTCTCCAACTCGATTGTTGGGCATCTTCACTCATCTATTTCACCTGCGCAGCTTCACGATCCATGGATCGTCGGTTGGCGAACCGTCCGCGCCGTCGTCATTGTGCCGGTGGTCGAGGAACTTTTTTGGCGAGCTTGGCTAATGCGTTGGCTCATCAACACCGATTTCCGGAAGATACCGCTTGGCAGCTATACGCCTTTCGCGTTTTGGTTTACCGCCATTCTCTTTGCGTCCGAACATGGCCCCTATTGGGATGTGGGCTTGGCGACGGGAGTGATCTATAACTGGTGGATGATCCGCTCCAGATCAGTAGCGGATTGCATCGTCATGCATGCGACGACGAATGCCATTCTTAGCGGCTACGTGATTATCGCGGGTCAATGGCAATACTGGCAATGAGGCGATGAACATCAGGGCCGTTCCCAGTGCTAGAGTCAACAATCAGGAGAGTTGTCGAGATTCGAAAAGTATGCCCTGCCTACTCGCTTTATTAGCCGTAGCATTTCCACGCTTGGCCATAGTTCTTCTGTGGCTGTTCACGAACTTTTTCGCCGGCGTGTACCAAAATATTGTCATCCCGGTTCTCGGCTTCCTTTTTCTGCCGCTGACGCTGATCGTCTATACCTACCTACAAAAGACACATCCCGGGGCAATGGGAACACAGCAGCTGATTTTCCTGCTCATTGCCGTGATTTTAGATCTGGGTCTGATCGGCGGGGGAACAACGTACCGCCGCCGCACGTAAGCGACCTCTGCACGCCGATCGGAATCCGCCATTCCGGCGTTTGTTTGAGAATCAGGTCGCCGCGCCCCTACTAGCCTTCTGTGGCGCTATTCCGTACCCGCAGTGCGGCCATTCAAGGCATCGACGCGCACGTAGTCGACGTTGAGGTCGATATGTATCCCTCCGGCACGAGCCGCGATTTCGTCACTGTGGGGATGCCGGACGCCGCCGTTAAGGAAAGCCGTGAGCGGATCAAATCTGCCCTGCTCAATTCCGGTTTCGGATATCCGAGTAAGTCCGTCACCATCAATCTGGCTCCGGCAAACGTCCGAAAAGAAGGCGCCGGATTCGATCTTCCGATGGCCACGGCCATTCTGGGCGCCATGGGGACTGTCAGCCGCTCGGAGGACTCCATGCTGGTTGGGGAATTATCTCTCGACGGAAGTCTGCGGCCCATCCGCGGGGCGCTGTCCATTGCAGTATGCGGTGCCCGGCGCGGCATCCGCAACCTGCTAATCCCGGTCGATAATGCGGCCGAAGCCGCGGT